>MVCS01000025.1 GCA_002049885.1 Planctomycetales bacterium 4484_123
CAGCAGCCGCTCGCGCTCGGCCTGGGCCAGCACGCGCCCGGCCAGCCCCGCAGGGGCGGAGGCCCTCGGCAACCGGCCCAGCAGGTCGCGAACCGCCCGCAGCGAGGCCATCTCCGCCGCCAGGTCCGGGTCGCGCGCCAGGGCGGCGTCCAGGTCCCGAGCCTCGGCATCGGACAGCTCGCCATCCAAATACGCCGAGAGCGACTCCCGCAACTTGTCCTTCCGCGAAGGCATGACTTGACTCGCTCTCGCCTGTCCGTTGCGCCCGGAGCAGACCGGACGCCGGAGTTTCCATCGGCTCAGGCGAGCGTGTCTTTCAGCTTCTCGTGCAACATGCACCGGGCCCTGTACAGCCGGCTCTTGACCGTCCCCACCGGCACGTCCAGCACCCGGGAGATCTGCTCGTAGTCCATATCCTCGATGTCCCTGAGAATCACCACCGCCCGGAAGTCCTCGGCCAGTTCGGCCAGGGCCTCCAGCACCCGCCGGTCGGCGTCGTTGCGGGCCACCTCCTCGGCCGGGTCCAGGCCTCGCTGGTCGGCCAGGACCGCCGCCGACCGGGAGGTCCCGTCGTCCTGGCCGGCCGGCTCCAGCGAGTGGAACTTGACCCGCCCGCCGCGGCGCCGGTGGCTGATGGTCAGGTTCATTCCGATGCGAAACAGCCAGGTGTAGAAGCCGCTGTCCTCGCGGAACCGTCCCAGGCTCTCCAAAGCTTTGACGAACGTCTCTTGGCAAAGTTCCTCGGCATCGTCGCGATTCCCGCACATCCTGAGGATGGCGTTGAAGAGCCGATCCTGATACTTGTGCACCAACTGGCCGAAGGCGGCCACCTCGCCCTCACGACAGCGCTTCAGGATGGCTGCGTCATCCAAGGGGATGACCGGCGCCGGCCCGTCGGCATCGGCTCCTGACTCTGCCGGTATGTCAGACGTCCAGTCGGTCACGCCGTTCCCGGCAAGACCCCCGCTTGCCCAGCCTCTGGGCCCGACCTCGCGGGCCCATCCACCCCCGTATGATACCCCCGCCGGCAGAGCTGCGGCAACGGGCAACGGCCCGGGCCCGCGCCCTGGTCCGGCCCCGGAAAACAACGAGCCCGCGGAGCTGGCCCCGCGGGCTCGACAAATGCCTGGCACCCAGCGCCCGGGCCAGGCCTTCAGGTGCTCTCGGACATCTCGGCCGCCTTCGGCGCCGGGGCCTGACCCTCCACGCCCTCGAAGTACAGATGCGACTTGCCATCCTCCTCGGTGCGCTTGGAGACGACGATGCGGCTCTTGCCCTTGTAGTGGCCGCGGAGGATGTCCTCGCTGAGCGGGTCCTCGATGTGCTGCGAGATGGCCCGCCGCAAGGGCCGGGCGCCGAAGTCGGGATTGTAGCCCTGGTCGATGAGGAACTCCTTGGCCTCGTCGGTGAGCTCCAGGCTCAGGCCGTGCTCGCCGAGTCGCTCCCGGACCCGCCGCAGCTCATAGTCCACGATGGTCCGCAGGTCTTCGCGGGTGAGGGCCTTGAAGACGATGACCTCGTCCAGGCGGTTGAGGAACTCCGGCCGGAAGTGGCGCTCGATCTCCTTCTGGAGCATCGTCTTCATGCGCTCGTAGCTGGCATCCTCGTCACGCCGGCCGAAGCCGAAGCCCGCCCGGTTCATGATGAGCTCGGCACCTATGTTGGAGGTCATGATGAGGATGGTGTTGCGGAAGTCGATCTGCCGGCCGAAGCTGTCGGTCAGGTGGCCCTCCTCCATGATTTGGAGGAGCATGTTGAACACGTCGGGGTGGGCCTTTTCGATCTCGTCCAGCAGCACCACGGCATAGGGCCGGCGGCGGATGCGCTCGGTAAGCTGGCCGCCCTCCTCGTAGCCGACGTATCCTGGCGGGGCGCCGATGAGGCGGGATACGTTGTGCTTCTCCATATATTCGCTCATGTCGATCTGGACGAGGGCGTCCTCGTCGCCGAACATGAACTCCGCCAGGGCCTTCGACAGCAGCGTCTTGCCCACTCCCGAGGGGCCGCAGAAGATGAAGCTGCCCATCGGCCGGCGCGGGTCCTTCAGGCCCGAGCGCGCCCGACGAATGGCCTTGGCCACGGCCACGATGGCCTCGTGCTGGCTGACCACGCGCCTGTGCAGTTCGGTCTCCAGTTCCAGCAGGCGCTGGGCCTCTTCCTTCTCCATTCGCTGGAGCGGCACGCCGGTCATCTTGGAGACGACCTCGCCGACGACCTCCTCGTTGACCACGCCCTCGGCCTCCTGGCTCTGCTGGCGCCAGGCCTGGGCCAACTGGTCGCGCTGGACGCGAAGCTGCTCGGCCTGGTCGCGGAGCTCGGCCGCCCGCTCGTAGTCGGCGTTCTTGACGGCCTCGGCCTTCTCCTGGTCCAGCCGCTTTATCTCCTCTTCCAGCTTGGCCAGATCCGACGGGGGCGTCATCGTCCGCAGCCTGACCCGGGCGCCGGCCTCGTCGATCACGTCGATGGCCTTGTCCGGCTGCACCCGGCCGGAGATGTAGCGGCTGGAAAGCTCCACCGCCAGCTCCAGGGCCGCATCCGTGATCCGCACGCGGTGGTGAGCTTCGTAGCGGTCGCGCAGGCCGCGCAGGATCTCCAGCGTCTGCTGCTTGGTGGGCGGGTCCACGACGATGGTCTGGAAGCGCCGCTCCAGAGCGCCGTCGCGCTCGATGTACTTGCGATACTCATCCAGCGTGGTCGCGCCGATGCACTGGATCTCGCCCCGGCTGAGGGCAGGCTTCAGGACGTTGGCGGCATCGATGGCGCCCTCGGCCCCGCCGGCACCCACCAGGGTGTGCATCTCGTCGATGAACAGGATGACGTTGCCGGCCCGGCGGACCTCGTTCATCACCGCCTTGATGCGTTCCTCAAACTGCCCGCGATACTTCGTGCCGGCCACCATCATGGCCAGGTCCAGGGCCACGATGCGGCGCCCGCCCAGCAGCTCCGGCACGTCGTTGCTGACTATCTTCTGGGCCAGGCCTTCGACGATGGCCGTCTTGCCCACGCCGGCCTCGCCCAGCAGCACCGGGTTGTTCTTGGTCCGCCGGCAGAGCACCTGGATGACGCGCTCGATCTCGTCCTTCCGTCCGATGACCGGGTCCAGCTTGCCCTCCCGGGCCAGGGCCGTCAGGTCGCGCCCGAAGCTGTCCAACGCCGGCGTCTTGGACCGGCCACGGGACTTGGCCGGGTCGCGGACGGGCTCGGCGGCCTCGGCCGGCTCGCCCGGGTCCACCCCCGCCCCCAGCAGGTGCAGCACCTCTTCCCGAACCTGGTCCAACTTCAGACCCATGTTCGTCAACACCTGGGCCGCCACCCCCTCACGCTCGCGCAACAGCCCCAGCAGCAGGTGCTCCGTGCCCACGTAGTTGTGATTCAGCGCGCGGGCCTCATCGATGGAGTACTCGATGACCTTCTTGGCCCGCGGCGTCTGCGGCAGCCGGCCCATGGTGGCCATCTCCGGGCCGGACTTCACCAGCCGCTCCACCTCCATGCGCACCTTGTGCAGGTCCACGCCCAGATTCTTCAGCACGTTGGCACCGACACCCGTGCCCTCCTTGACCAGGCCCAGCAGTATGTGCTCCGTGCCAATGTACTCGTGGTTGAAGCGCTGGGCCTCTTGGTTAGCCAGCGCCATCACCTTCCGAGCACGGTCGGTGAATCGCTCGAACATGACTTACCGCTCCCTCTACCGGCGACCGGCATGGTCCGCCCGGCCTGGGCAGAAAAGCTGCACCCGCCCGTACATTGTCATTCTACCGCCCCGCCCGCAATCCTGCAACTGCGCCACAACGGGGCACGTATACAACTCTATCGTCACACAGCCCGCACGCCCGTGAATCAGACCCGCCAGGCCCCCAGCGGCCACAAGATGACCCCCGGTGGCCCCCAATTGTAACCGCCGCATCCCCAGCATGACACCCGTGAAATGCAGGATTCGAAGAGCCAGAGACTTACCCCACAAACACGGCAGCAGCCACCAGGGGATCCGCCCTCCCGGGCCTCCGTAGTTCCCGTCTAGCTGTCTGCCTCCGAACCGCCCTCGATCAGCCCGTAGGCGCGGAGCTTCTTCCGCAGGGTGGTGCGGTGCATCCTCAACGCCCCCGCCATACGGGCCTGGTTGCCCCTGAATCGCTTCATGGCCGCGGCCAGCAGCGGCCGCTCCCACCGGGCCATCAGGTGCTCGTAGCCGCGCTCGTCATCCGCGGCCAGCACCTCCTCCAGCAGCAGTTCGGCCCAGTGTTCCAGGCTGGCGGCCTCGGCGATGGGGGCGGGGCGGGCGATGGCCTCGGGCAGGTGGGACAGACCCACCGGCTGGGGGCCGGCCATGGTCACGGCCCGGGCCACGGCGTTGCGCAGCTCGCGGACGTTGCCGGGAAAACTGTACCGGTTCAGCGCCGCCCTGGCCTCGTCGGTGATGCCCACGGCCCCGCACTGGGCAAGGAAGTGGTCGATCAGCAGGTCAACGTCGCCGGGGCGGTCGCGCAGCGGGGGGAGCTCGACGGTCACTCCCGAGACGCGGAAGAACAAATCGCGGCGAAAGCGGCCCGCCAGGGCGGCCGCCCGCAGGGGGCGATTCGCCGCCGCCAATATCCGCACGTCGGCCCGCCTGACCTCCGCCGAGCCCACGCGGTAGAACTCGCCACCGTCCAGGAACCGCAGCAGCCGGCCCTGGCCGGCCTCCGAGAGGTCGCCGATCTCGTCCAGCAGCAGCGTGCCGCCCTCGGCCATCTCCACCTTGCCCGCCGCAGCGCGGTCCGCGCCGGTGAAGGCGCCCTTTTCATGACCGAAGAGCTCGCTGGCCACCAGGTCGCCGGCCAGCAGCGAGCAGTTTACCGCCACGAAAGGCCCCGAGCAGCGCCGCGAATAGCGGTGAATGGCCCGGGCGACCAGCTCCTTGCCGGTGCCGGTCTCGCCCTGGATGAGCACCGGCATGTCCGAGGCCGCCACCAGGGCGATCTGCTTGAAGACCTGCTGCATGGCCGGGCAGCGCCCGACTATCTCTGAATCCGATACGGTCGCCTGAGGGGGGGGCTGGGCCGGGCGCTGCCCGCGGCGGCGGCCCACGGCCGCGGCCAGCACCGTCTTGAGCGTCTCCATGTCCACCGGCTTGAGCAGGTAATCGAAGGCCCCACGTTTGACCGCCTCCACCGCCGTCTCCACCGTCCCGAAGGCGGTGATGACCACCACCGGCAGAGCGGGATGGTCGGCCTTGATCCTGGGCAGGGCCTCCAGGCCGTTGAGGCCCGGAAGCTGGATGTCCAGCACCACGACGTCCGCGCCGCCGGCGGCCAGCTTGGCCATGCCCTCGGCGGCATCGGCGGCGGTCTGGGCCTCATAGCCCATCGACCGGGCCGCCGCCGCCAACGCCCAGCAGACGCCCGGGTCGTCGTCTATTATCAGGATAGCAGGCTTGGACTCGTTCATCGACCGACCCAGCCTAACCCTGCGCCGCGGAATGGCCCTGGCGGGGCAGCTTCCCGCAGGGTAAGGTCACCTCGGCCGCGGCGCCGCGCCCGGTATTGTACAAATTCAGTCGGCCGCCCGCCTCCTGGACGATCCGCCGGCAGATGGACAGCCCCAGCCCCGCGCCGGTGGTCTTGGTGGAGAAGAACTCCTCGGCCCGGCCGGCCAACACGGCCTGGGGGAAGCCCGGCCCGTTGTCAACGACGCTAAGGACGACCTGGCCGCCCTCGACCCGGCCGGCCACGCGGACCACCCCGCCCCGGGGCGAGGCCTCGATGGCGTTCAGCAGCAGGTTCAGGAACAGTTGCCGACAGCGGCTGCGATCCATAACCACGGGCGGCAGCGGGGGAAGCTCCAGCTCCGCCTCGATCTGCCGCTGCCGGAGCTGGAAACTCAGCAGTCGGAGCGTCTCGCGGATTTCCGCCGCCAAATCGACCGCCTCCACACGGCGTGCGTCCTTGCCGGCCAGCACCAGCAGCTCGTCCGTCAGCAGGCTGAGCCGGTCGATCTCGCCCAGGACCATCTCCAGGGCCTCGCGCAGGTGTTGGGGGCAGTCCTGGCGCACCATCTGGAGCGTCAGCCGCATCGCCTGGAGCGGGTTGCGGACCTCGTGGGCCACGGTGGAGGCGATCTTGCCGGCGGTGGCAAGCCGCTGCTGGGCGGCCAGACGTTGGCGGCTGCGCTCCAGTCGGCCCAGCAGGTCGCCGAAGGCCTCCGAGAGCCGGGACAGCTCGTCGCCCCGGCGGCGCCGTTCGGGAATCTTCTCCGGCAGCGTCCGGTCGATGGACCGGCTGAGGGCCGAGATACGCCGCACCAGCCGCAGCCCCACCAGGTAGATGCCGGCCGCCAGCAGCACCGAGCTCGCCGCCAGGGTCAGCAGGTACTGATGCAGGATGGTGCGTGTCGGCTGGCGAACGGCGCTTTCATCGGCCAGCAGCACCACCCGCAGGGGCGGGCCGACGCGGCCGGCGCGGACGGCCTGGGCATGGTAGTAGCGGCGCCCGCCGGCCGGCAGGGGGTTGGACGCAGCGGGCCGGCTGGCAAGGCTGGCACACAGCTCGCGCCAGGGCCAGTCGCCCCGGCTGTGGGCCGCCACGCCCGAGGCAACCCCGCCGGGCTCGGCGACGACCAGCGCCAGGATGTGCGCATCCAGCAGCCCTGACAGTGGCGTGAGGGCCTCGTCGTTCAGCGGGACCGGGCTGGCCGCGAGTCTCTCGGCCGACAGTGCCAGCCGCCGGAGGAGCTGTCGCTCCGCCAGCCTCCTTGCCCCCCACACGCCCAGCGCCGCCGCCGAGCCCGAGACCATCACGAAGACCGCCACTGTCAGGATGGTCAAGCGGTACTTGAGCGACATGGGCGCAAGTGTAGGCCCCGGACCGGCCAGTTGGAAGACCGGCCTTGCACCCGGCACGCCGCCGACGGCGCGACCGGCTCCCGGGCCGGGCGGGCTGCTGCGGCCTGGACCGGGGAGGATTATAATGGTTCGGGCGTCGCCCGGCGGCGGGAAGGCGCCTGCCGGGTCGGCCAGTCCGGCGCCAGCCGGGCCAAGCGGCAGCCCCGGCCGGCACGATCGCCACCGGCCAGGCAGCGGAGGACGGGCTGATGGCTCAGCAGCAGAGGCTGATTCACTTCTCCGGCACGGTGCAAGGGGTGGGCTTTCGCTTTACCGCTGCGCATGTGGCGGTGGGGCACAGCGTGACCGGATACGTCAAGAACCTGCCCGACGGGCGGGTCGAGCTGTTGGTGGAAGGCGAGGAGCAGGAGATCGACGCCTTCCTGGCCGAACTACAGGAACGAATGCGCGGCTACATCCGCCAGGTCACCGAGCAGAGGGGGCCGGCCAGCGGTCGATACACGGCTTTCCAAGTGCGGTTTTGAGGCCCGCACGGGTCGAACAGGCCTCGATGGAAAACAACAGCGACAATCCGCCGGGGCTGCTGAGTCCAGCCGGCGTGACGAAGCTGGGGCTGGTGATCAATGCCGCCCTGTCGGCGGGGAAGTTGGCGGCTGGGTGGGTCTTCGCATCCCAGGTCATCTTCGCCGACGGGCTGCACTCGCTGAGCGACTGTGCCACGGACGTGGCGGTGCTGGCGGGGATACGGATTTCCTCCCGGCCGGCGGACGAGGACCACCCATACGGCCACCGGCGGGCGATGACGCTGGTGACGGCCGTGCTGGGCCTGATGTTGCTGGGTGCGGCGGCATTCGTGGCCTACCGGGCCCTGCGCTCCTTTGCGGTCCCGCAGACCTTCCACATCCGCCCCGGCGTGCCGCTGGTCCTGGCCGTGGCGTCTGTAATCATCAAGGAGGCCCTGTATCACCTGACGGTGCGGGTGGGGCGGCGTGTCGGCGACAGCAGCGTGGTTGCCAACGCCTGGCATCACCGCAGCGACGCAGCCAGCTCCGTGGCCGCCGCCGCCGGTCTGGCCGCCGTGGCCCTGGGCGGGGCGAAATGGCAGTTCCTCGACCACGCCGTGGCACTGATGCTGTGCAGCTTCCTGCTGCTGGTGGCCGTGCGCATCCTGAGCCAGGCCGCCAGTGAACTGATGGACCATGCCCCCGACCCGGAGGTCATCGAGCGCATCGGCCAGACGGTGGCGAGCACTCGCGGCGTCCGCGGCTTCCACGCCTTCCGCGCACGCCACCTGGGCGGGAAGGTGGAAATGGACATCCACGTGCAGGTGGACCCGGAGCTGACCGTGCGCGAGGGGCACGACATCGCCAGCGAGGTCCGCCGGGCCGTCATCGACTGCTGCCCTCACGTCATCAGCGTCATCGTCCACATCGAGCCCGCACAGGAAACCTGACGGCCTCGGCGGGAAATATCACCGTCGGCAGATCATCCTCTGGCCACGGACACTCGACACCGCCCGGGCGGGCGTTCCGAATCAACCCTCGCCCATGAGTTGTGCCACGGTCTCCGCCGGGGTGCCAATCTGCTCCAGCAGTCGGGCCATCCGCCCGCGCAGGCGCTTCGCCACGGCCGGGAATTTGCGCAGGAGGTTCCGCGTCTGGGAGCGGTCGGCGTTCATGTCGAACAGCAGCCCGCCGGTGCCGAATTTCTCGGTCCGCGGGGCGTAGGCCCACCTGCCGGTGTACAGGACCGGCAGGCCGGAGCAGCGCGGGCCCAGCCGGCCCAGGTACGCCGAGGAGATGGCCCAGTCGCGCCGCCACCGGCGGGCCCGGCCAAGGGCAAGGTCCAGCACGCTGGTGCCATGGTCGGACGGGGCAGGCCCGGCCCCGGCCAATTCCAGCACCGTCGCGGCGGTGTCCACGGGCTGGACGTACTGGCGGACCTTCCTTGGCCGCATCCCAGGCAGATACACCAGCAGCGGGATGTGGGCCAGCTCCTCGAACATCAGCCAGCAGCGGTCGTCTCTGGGATGGATGTTGCTCTTGCCGGTGCGATTGTGCTCGCCCAGGGCGATGCCGTGGTCGGCGGTGAAGATGATGGCGGTATCGTCGGCGATGCCGCAGTCCTCGATCTGGCGCAGGATGCGCCCCACGGACTTATCCAGCAGCGTCACCTCGCCGGCGTAGTGGGCCGCCAGGTTGCGCAGCTCGGCCGGGGTGTACTCATCGGCCGGGCCGTAGTTGGGATGGCGCATCTCCGGGCCCTGGTAGTCGGGGTCGTAATGGCGCCACAGGTACTCCGGCGGGTCCCAGGGCTCGTGCACGTCGAAGAACTCCAGCCACAGCATCCACTTGGTGGCCTTGTAGTTCTCCTGGAGCCAGCGGCAGGCCAGATCGGCGGTCCGGCAGCAGAAGCGGTCCTCCTCCCAGCGCGGCTCGTTCTGCCACTCCTGGAGGTTCGGCAGGGTCATGCCCAGGTGGCGGGTGCGGCGGGTCTTGCCCGGCGGCTGGATGCGGGGGTCGGGCTTGTTCAGGCGGGTGAAGTACACGTCGCCCTCCTGTCCGCGGACCTGCACCGCCGCGGTGAAACCGCGATGGTAATACGCGTTCCGCTTCATCAGGTGCGGGCAGTCCCCTATCCACTGGGTGACGTAACCCAATTCGCCGACCCGGCCGGCCAGGGTGGGCCGGTCCGTCGGCAGCGGCGACCAGTCGGCCTGGGGGAACCAGTACTGGCCCAGGTACACGTCCGCCCGGTTGGGCCCGGTGGGGAAACTGCCGGTGTAGCAGCGCAGAAAGTCCGCGCTGCGACTCGCCAGGGCGTCCAAGTGCGGCGTGCGGACCTTCTTCAGCCCGTGCGCGGCGACGTAGTCGAAGCGGAAGGTGTCGGAAATAATCACGACGATACGCATGGCCCAATCTCCTCTACCAAACCGGCGGGAATACTAGTTGCTCGACCAGGGCCATGCCAATACCCGATTCCCGACCGGACCGGTCCGGCCCCAGCGGCCCGCCGTGCTAGCGGACCGCAGGGGTGGAGACGCCGCCGAGCACGTGCGGCCAGCCGA
>MVCS01000167.1 GCA_002049885.1 Planctomycetales bacterium 4484_123
AGGTGCAGCAGGTGGGGGTACTTCCGTCATTGGGAATCTCCTTTCCTTCATCCATGTGCCCGGGCCCCAGCCCATCCATGGCCCGGATGACGAACGTGCAGACTTGACTGCCGGAAAAGTAGACAACTCACACTCCACAGTCAAAAGTTTTTGCGGCATTTGGGAACGAATGGCCCTACCCGCAAGCCCGCCGGTCTCTCGGCGGCCTGACGTCCGGCTGGAAATGCCCGCCCGGGAACGTTAGACTCCTCGCCGTCGGAGAAAGCAGCCCGGCATGGCTTCCTTCAGGCGACACGATGGTCGGCGCGCGAATGAACTGCGCCCGGTGAGCTTCACGCTCGATTACGTCCCCACGGCCGAGGGGTCCTGCCTCGTGCAGATGGGCGGCACGCGGGTGATATGCACCGCCTGTGTGCTCCAAGGCGTCCCGGAGTGGCTGGAGGGCGCCGGGCGCGGCTGGGTTACCGCCGAGTACGGCATGCTGCCGGCAAGCACCGCCAAACGCAAACGACGCCCGTGGGGCAGGCCCGACGGGCGCTCGGCCGAGATCCAGCGCCTCATCGGGCGGGTCCTCCGGGCCGTGGTGGCGATGGACGCCCTGGGCGAGAGGACCATCTACCTCGATTGCGACGTGCTGACGGCCGACGGCGGCACCCGCACCGCCGCCATCAACGGGGCGTATGTGGCCCTGGCGCAGGCGGCGGCCAGTGGAGCCCTGCCGCGACGCGCCATCGCCCGCCCGGTGGCGGCGGTATCGGTGGGCCTCGTCGCCGGCCGGGCCGTGCTGGACCTGGACTACGCCGAGGATTCCGCCGCCCAGGTGGACCTCAACGTGGCCATGACCGCCGGTGGGAAGTACCTGGAAATCCAGGGCACCGGCGAGGCGGCGGCCTTCGACGACGCCCAGCTCCAGGCCATGCTAAGACTGGCGCGCTCGGGCATCCGCAGGATCATCACCGCCCAGCGGCGGGTCATGCGCGAACTGAAGACATCCGCCCCGCAAGGAAAGCCACAATGAGGACGGAGCTTCCCGAATCCCGATCCACCGGACCAAGAACCAAGCCCGCCGGCAGGCGAGCGCCGGCGCCGCTGGCGTGGATGCCGCTGATCGCCCTGGTGGTCATCGGCTGTCAGGGCGATCTCGCCGGCCCGTCGGGGCCGGGCCTGGGGTTGCTGTCCCTCGGCCAGGAGAAGGTGGATGAGGCCGAGGACCACTACAGCATACTGCTGTACGTCCTGACCGACCCGGCCACCCACGTCCAGGCGGCGGAGGCCTACAAGAAGGCACTCAGCGAGAAGGTCGGCTGGAAGGGGCTGTTCGTGGTGCACAAGGCCGGCCGAAGCGAGCTGTACTGGGGACGGTACAACTCACCGGAACAGGCCCAGAAGAACCTGCGGACGGCCAAGGCCTACCGTACACTCAACGGCACGCCCTTGTTCGCCCAGGCCCTGGTGGTGCCGCTGCCGGGCAAGGACATCGGCCCGAGGGAGTGGAACCTCCGCAACGCCACCGGCGAGTACACCCTGCTGGTGGCGGTATTCAAGGACGTCCGCGAGCGGAACTACGTCGGCCGGCGGCGCTTCGCCGTGAAATACTGCCGACAGTTGCGAGAGCGCAACTACGACGCGTACTACTGGCACGGGCCGGCGGTCTCACACGTGACCATCGGGTCGTTTTCAGCCAACGCCGTCCGCGTCCAGGACCTCGGCCGGGGCAGGCGGCGCATCGACATCCTCGACCCCAGGATCAAGGCACTACAGAAGGACTTCCCGCGGATGGCCTTCAACGGAGTCGGCGTCAACGACATCGTTCGCTCACCCGACGGCAGGCGAATCCGTATCCCGCGAAAGACCGTGCTGGTCCGCATCCCGCGGGGCGAACCGGCCGATGAACGCTAGCCGCAAGATCGTGGTCGCCTCGCGGAACCCCGGCAAGGTCCGCGAACTGGCCCAGGTGCTGGCCGGCCTGGGCGTCCTGCTCGTGGGACTGGACGAGATCGACCCCGAGGAGCGCATAGCTCAAGCTCCCGAGGACGCCGCCAGCTTTGCCGACAACGCCCGCAGCAAGGCCGTCCACTATGCACGGGCCCTGGGCCTGTGGGCACTTGCCGACGACAGCGGCCTGGAGGTGGATGCCCTCGGCGGCGCCCCCGGCGTGCGCAGCGCCCGGTATGCCGCCGACGAGTGCCCCGCCCACGCCGACCGGGCCCAGCGCGACGCTGCCAACAACCGCAAGCTGCTCCGCGCCCTGGCCGGAATCGCCCGGGACCGGCGGACGGCTCGTTTCGTCTGCCACCTGGCCGTCTCGGATGGCCGGGACATCCTGGTCGAGGCCACCGGCACGCTCGAGGGACTCATCGCCACCGAGCCGGCAGGCCAGAACGGCTTCGGGTACGACCCGCTGTTCTTCCTGCCGGCCATGGGCTGCACCGCCGCTCAACTGCCGCCCGAGCGGAAGAACGCCATCTCCCACCGCGGCCAGGCCGCCAGGAAGCTGGCCGAAAGGCTCAAGGCCCTCCTGCACGGGGCCGGCCAAAGGGAAGGACCCGCGTCATGGCCGAGGTGATCTGCCTGGGAGAGCTGTTGGTCGATTTCTGCGCCACGGCCACCGACGTGGGCGTTGCCGAGGCGCCGGGGTTCACCAAGGCCCCCGGCGGCGCCCCGGCCAACGTGGCCGTGGCCCTGCAAAGGCTGGGCGTCCGGGCGGGCTTCGTCGGCGCGGTGGGCTGCGACCCCTTCGGGAGGTTCCTGGCCGAGGTGCTGGTGCGCGAGGGCGTCGAGACGACCGGGCTCGTTCAATTGGAGGAGGTCAAGACGCCGCTGGCCTTCGTGGCCGTGCACTCCGACGGCAGCGGGGATTTCTTCTTCTATCACGACGCCGGCCTGGCCCCGCTGCGAGAAGAGCACATCGACGCGGACTACATCGCCGCCGCGGCTGCACTGCACTTCGGGGCCATCAGTCGAATCCATCCCCAGGCCCGCGACGCCACCGACAAGGCCCGGCGCATCGCCCGCGACCACGGCCTGCTGGTCGGCTACGACCCCAACTATCGCCCCAGGCTATGGGCCGATCCCGACGAGGCCCGCCAGCGCATTCGTGAAGGCTTCCTGGGCACCACCGTGGCCAAGGTGTCCGCAGAGGAATGGGCCTTCATCCTGGGGACCGACGAATTCGACCGCGGCGCGGCGGAGCTGCTGGAGATGGGCGTGGAGCTGGTGGTCCGCTCGGAGGGCCCGGGGGGAGCGAGCTTCGTCCGGGCCGTGGAGTTCACCGGGGCGGGGGACGCGTTCATGGGGGCAATCCTGGCCGAGACGGTCAAGCTAAGTACGGCCGGGCTCAGCCCGGGCGAATTGTCCGAGGCCGATCTCCGCCGCATCGTCCGCCGAGCCAATGCCGCCGGGGCACTGGCCACCACCCGGCCGGGAGCCATTCCTGCCCTGCCCAGCCGGGAGGAACTCGACGCCTTCCTGGCCAACCGGGGCCGCCCGTGAGCCGCCCCGGCCCTTCCCGGCCCTCCTATGGACTCTCCGGCGAGGTGGCCTTCCATGGGCCTCCTTTGCCGCGGCCAGCAAGGCCCAGCGAGGCCCCGGCCACGGCAGCGAGGCCATAGATGCCGGCGGTGAGAAACCAGGGCAGCACCGGCATCTGCACCTCGTCGCGCCCCAGTACAGTGAAGCCGTAAAGAATGGGGCATTCATGCCAGAGAAAGGCCCCGCGGGCCAGGCAACCGGCGAGGGCGAAGACCGGGTTGACCGCCACCATGGCCGCGGCGATGCGGGGCTTCCACGCCCCCCGGGCGAAACGGATGGCGCCGTTGGCCCAGAACGGGCCGGCAGAGACGACCACCACGGCCAAGGCCACGGCGGCCGCCAGGAGGTAACGCCGCCCCGGCCGGCGCGACAGGCCGACCAAGGCACACTCAGCCATCACCACCGCCCCCAGCAGCACGAACGCCTTGGCGGCACCGACCCACGAGAGGGCCGGGCTCCGGCCGGCCAACAGGGCCAGGGGCCCGGCCCCGGCCATCGCCACCGCCGCACCGCGGACCAACGCACCGGACGTCCCCGAGCCCGAAGCGGCAAACACGGGCGCAGCCAGAACGGCCCAGGTGGCCACGAGCAGCAGGGCCAGGGCCACCGGCCCACCGGCCGAGACCACCCACACGGACGCGGCCAACTGGACCGCCAAGGTCAGGCCCAAGGCCAGCCCCACGGCGGCCAACCGGCCGGCAGGCCCCCTGCGCCCCGCCGAGACGCCAAGCTGTTCCGGCCCGTTCACTGCCCTGGTCGCTTACCGGAGGCCTGATGTTTCTTCAGCAGCTCACCCAGGCGGGCGGCGTAGTCGCCCCACAGTTCCAGGAGGTCCTGGAGCTCCTTGCGCCGGCGCTCGATGTGTCGCAGCACCCTGGCGGCGTCCTCGGCGGGGCCAACGAGTTGCTCGCCGGCGGTGGCGAACTGTTTCCTCCACCACGCCAGCGCCCTGGCGGCCTGGGCCGCGGTCCTGGGCAGCGGTGCCTCCTCCGGCCGGCGGGTCTCGACGCGGACCTCCCTGACGCCGGCATCGGCGAGGATGCTCTCCAGGCGGTCGCGGTCATATGCCAGGGCCCGCGGGTCGATCTTTATCTCGGCCGAGCCCCGGCTATGGCGGGCGAGGAAGCCCTTGACGGCCGCGGCGATCTCCTCCGGCGCGATCGGCCGGCCGTCCATCTCGATCCGTCCCAGGGCGTCCACCACGAAGGTGACGCGGGCATCGGGGGCGTTCTCGGCGCCCTTGACGGGACTGATCACCACCTCGACCGGCGTGCCCTTGGGCGGCACCAGGGCGGCATTGGGGGCGAACTCCAGGAAGGCGTTCTTGTCGGAACTCTTGAAGGGCACGTCGATGACGCTGGAGGCGAAATTGGCCAGGGATATGTGGTGTCCCTCGACGTCGGCCCAGTAGCTGCCGTCGGCCAGCAGCCCGGAGCCCACGAAGACCCATCGAATGGGCTTGGGCTTCTTCTTGGTCCCCGCTGCCAGCAGCCACTCGGTGACCGGCACCTCCCGGCGCCGGCCGTTCTTGTCCTTCCAGCGCACGGCGATCTCCAGGCCGGCCCCGGCCGGTGGGAGAAAGACCGGCTCTTTCCCGGCGGGCGTGGACCACCGCCCCGGTTTGCCGGGGGTGAGCTTCAGCGCCAGCAGGGCTGCGTGCAGCATGGAGGGCTTCACGTCCGTCACCAGCAGGGACTCGTAGTCCTTGGTGCCCCTGGTGCACAGCACGAATTCCAGCAGCTCCTGGCGCTCGGAGACGGCGGCGTCGATGATGACCTTCCTGGCGGCCAGGTCGATCCTCAGGCCCTTGGCGGGCCTGAGGACCTTCCCGGCAGGCCTGCTGGCCGTTGCGGTCTCAGCCGCCGGGGCACCCGCGCCGGAGCCGGCCGCCGCCAGGG
>MVCS01000168.1 GCA_002049885.1 Planctomycetales bacterium 4484_123
GGGTTCTTCTTGCGGTTCTGTTCGAACAGCCAGGCGACGTACTTTCGATTGCCCCACGTGGCGCCGGCGCTGCTGATGTGGTTGGCCCCGGGCAGCACGACATAGGTGCTCTTTCCTCCCTGGGCGATGATTTCGCGGTGCACGGCCTGACTGCCGGGCTGCATTCGTCGGTCGTTCTGACCGTGGACGATGAGCACGGGTATGTGCTTGTAGCGACTCACGTCCTGCTTGAGCCTGCGCAGGGCCGGGCCGGTGGGCGCCAGGCCGAGTCGGCCGATGGGCCAGCCCGCGCAACAGATGGCGCCGGCGAAGAGGTCGCGCCCGGCCTTGAGGAACTCCCAGCAGGCCCGCCCCCCGTAGGAGAAGCCCGAGTAGTAGATCCTGTCGGGGTCGATGCGGAGGGCGTCCTTGGCGATGAGCTGGCGAATGAGGGCGAGCGTGGCCTGGACGAACCAGCCGTTCTCGTGGGCGGCCTCGATGTAGGCGTAATAATCGGCGACGGGCCTGCCCCGGGGGCCCTTCGGCCAGTACGGCGCCGGGGCAGCGTTGGCCGGTGGGATCTGCGGCACGATGCTGAAGCACTCGAACCGCGCGTCGTGATAATAATTGGCGAACAAGTACCTCGCGAGAATGACCATCTCCATGTTCCGGCGGTTGTCGGTGCCCACCCCACCCGAACCTGAGATCGACACCACCAGGGGATAGCTCCTGCGCGGGTCGTAGTTCCGTGGTGCCATGATGCGGTAGGGCAGTTTCTGACCGGCGAATTCGAACACCCTCGCCACGTGGCCGTAGATGGTCCCCTTGCCGCGCCAGCAACGATGCCGGACGGCGGTGATCCGCACGTCGCCCTTGCTCCGCAGCAGCAGCCAGGCGGTTCGTTCGCACCTTCGCCCCGAAGAGATGATGACCTCCTGGCCGGAGCTCACCGGGCGGAACCGGCTGCGAAGGTACCTCTTGGCCAGGGCATAGTCGAGGTTGCTGCCGGCACTGTGCACCAGGCCCAGCTCAACGCTGCCGGTGCCGGTGAACTCCACGGTGAGACGGTGGTGGTTGAGTTCCTCGCCGACGGGGACGGTCAAGGCCGGGCTGACCCGGCAAGGTTTGCCGTCCACCTGGCGTTGCGGCCATGACAGTACGTCCTTGGCGTGGAATCGGCGGGTCAGCTCGTCCCATGCCCGCAGGTCGGCCGGGAGGGCCGTGGGGGCTCCGTCGGCCCCGCCGGCCCGAGCGGGCCCCGCCCCGGTCCCCGGGGAGAGGCAGGCCGCCGAGGCAATCATCAGTGCCCGTAGATATCTTCGCACGGTTGTTCTCCTGCTGTTGCTACCCCTCTTGGTGGCTGGCAGTTCATTGGCCATGATAGTCGGCTGCGGCCTGTGCGGCAATGCCGCGGGTGGCCTGGAGCGCAGCATCGGGGCGAGGTACCGCCCGAACAGGCCGGTGGTGTGGAAGATCCCGTTGCCCGACCGGGCGCCGGCGAAGGTCTTCTTCGGCCATCCCGCCCGGGCCGGCAAGGACAAACGCCGCTTGAGCGACCCGCAGGGGCTGGCCGCCGACGGCCGGGGGCATCTGGCGGTTTCCGACGGGTACATCTATGCCGCCGATGCCCTCAACCACGGCGTGGTGCGGATGAAGATGGCATACGCAGCCCAGGCCGAGTGCCGCTTGCCGTGAGCGCTGGCCGGGCGGGCCCCGGGTCAGCGGGTCGCGGGCCGTCAGGTACCGGGGCGGAGATTTCTGGATTTGCTCTTCTCCTGGGGGCGGCCTGCCGCTATAAGCTTGGACCCAGAGAGCCGGAAGGAGGGCTCCCGACGGCCCAGGCCGAATGCAAATCGCAGGTTGCCCGAGGACTCGGGCTTCGTCTCTGCGCCGCCTGCCAACGACGCACTGGGCGCTGCGTCTGACCGGGCAAGGACAAAAGGAGGTGTGAATGGAAGGGACCGACCCAGTGGAAGGACTCTAAGCGAGGATGGCATGCACGGAGGGTGCCGCGGATTTCGGACCGCGGCGTTCCGAGTGCGAGGGTCTCTGTGGACAGGTCCCCATGTTTGAGGGACCGAGATCAAAGTGAGGAGCCAGGGATGAAACGACTAGCTTTGCTTGCCGTGGTGGTCGCGTTTGCCACGGCGTCGGCCGGTGCTGCCGACATCGCCCGCTTCGACACCTACGGAATCAGGGACAAGCTGCTGGCGGACGGGTACCCGACCGTTTTCGGCAACTACGCCGAGGGCACGTTGGCCTGCTGCGTGGCCAGCGCCGAGGTGGACGTGGACGGCTGCGAGCTGCCGTCCAGCCCGGCCTGGAATCAGTGGAGCGCGGTGGGCTTCGACGACGGCGGGGCGTTCGTCTTCACCGTGGTGGCCGTGGGCCCCGGCGGCGGCTGCCCCGACGGCGGGTACTTCGCCCCGGCAGAGTTCTACGTCGGAGGCATCAAGCGCTCCAGCTCCGGCCCCACCACGGGCAGCATCACGGCCGACTGGGTCGAGATGGACGGCGTGACCACCGGCTCGAAGACCATCGACACGTTCGACATCACCAGCAGCTACCAGAACCACCTGTACGATATCTCGGACATCCCCGCCGTGTCCAAGCTGACCATCACCTTCTCGGCCAGCGGGGCCAGCAGCGCCTCGGGCACGCTGCGGATGGGGAACTACTACGACGGCAGCTATCACGACTTCGGCATCACGGGCCAGTGCGTCCCCGAGCCGGGCACGATGGGCCTGTTGGTCGTGGCCGCCGGCCTGCTGCTGCGCCGTCGGCGGTGAGCCTTCTTGGGTCCGCGGGCCGCGGCACGGTCCCGACGGCCTGGCTGCGGGCCGGGAATTGGGCTAGAATGGCTGTCTGCGGTTCCGTAACTTCAAGAGTTGGTGCATCGGCCTTTGTCGGACGAGGAGCGACATGGGCACGGAGAGCCGTCGCGGCGAGGGCAGGGATGGGGCAGGCCGCAGCAGCGGGCGGGGACGGGCCGGGACCATGAGCCGCCGGACGGCGCCGGTGGTCGTGGCCTGGGCCGGTGGCGGCGGCCACGGCTTCACGCTGGTCGAGCTGCTGGTGGTAGTGGCCATCATTGCCCTGCTGGTGACCATCCTGATGCCCTCCCTGGGCCGGGCGCTGGCCCTGGCCCGCAGGAGCGTGTGTCTCTCGCACCTGCGCGGGGCGGGCAACGGCATGTTGCTGTACGCCGCCGACTTCGAGTCCTGGCTCCCCGGGCCGAACACCAGCGGCCACGAACTGACGGTCAACTATACCCGCCAAGCGGGTGGACCGCCTGGTGGCGATCCTCAATACCGCCCTGCGCTGTCCGGCGAACAAGGAAATGTACGCCCGCGAATACACTGGCGGCGGGGCGGGCAGCGTGGACGTGGAGGCCGGCAAGATCCGCTATTCCAGCTACTCGGCGGCCCTGGCGTTCCACGTGTACCGGGAGGGGCGCGTCAACGACCGCCGCGACATCCAGGACACGCCCGTCAAGGCGCGGGTGCAGGTTCCCCGGGAGTATCGCCCCAGCCTCGAAGAGGTGGGCACTGCCGCGGACAAGGTCTTCGCCATGGACGGGGCACGCTACGTCAACAGTCCCACCACGGTCACCTTCAACGCCTTCATGCGCCAGATACGCGGCGGCAACTTCATGTTGTACGGGCCGGCCACCCCGCTCAGCGGCGACCCCTTCCGCCTCAACAACGACCGTACCCTCCGGCCCGAGAACGTGCGCTTCGCCTACCGCCACAATGAGAAGATCAACGTGGTGTTCTTCGACGGGCACTGCAAGACGCTGGGGCCGGTCGAATCGCTCAGGACCAGTCTGTATTTCCCCGAGGGCTCGGTCGTCATCAACGCCAGTCTGACGCAGGACCCGGATGACGCCAACGGGCCGTTGGAATGACCTTTCGCCGGCCGGGCCGGGGACGGCTCGGGGCGGCTGGAACGGAGGCATGACGACGCGGGCGGCCGGGGCGGCGTGGGTCCCCGGCCGGCAGGAGGATACATGACGTCCGGCAGGATCGCGCAGATTGTCTTGGCGGCCTGGCTGATTCCCTCGGCCGGGGCCTGGGCCCAACTGCGAATCGTCAGTTGGAACACCGCCAGTTCCTCGGGTTCCTTGAACCCCGGCACCGACGTGGTGCTGGCCGCCATGGGCGCTGAGTCGGTCAACGGCATCGCCAGACCCGTGGACGTCTTCGTCCTCCAGGAACAGTCGGCCGGACACGGTTCCGAGGCGGCCCTGGTCTCGGTGCTGAACGGCATCTACGGGGCCGGAACCTACGCCCACGGCACCGGCAATCCCTGGAGCGGTGACGGCCTGTACGTGGGAATCGTCTATAACACCAACACCGTGCAGTTGCTGGAGGAGCTGTTCTTCAAGGCCGGCGGCAACTCGCGCGACAGCGGGCGCTACCGGCTCCGGCCGGTGGGCTACGGCCCGGCAGCCGACATATACATCTACAACACTCACTATAAGGCGGGCACCGGCAGCACCGACAGGCGCAGGCGGGCGGAGGAGGCCCGCGTGGTCCGCTGGCACGCCAGCTACGGCGCCGACGCCCTGGGTGCCGAGGCCAACGTCATCTACGCCGGCGACTACAACATGCGCAGCAGCAGCGAAGATGCGCTCATGAGCTCCTACGACACCAGCCGGGACAACCCCTATAGCTACATCCTCACGGCCCAGGCGCCGTGGGGCTCCAGCGGCAACGGGCGGGGGGCGGACCCCGTGGGCCGGCCCGGATACTGGCATGACAACTCCGCCTACAAGGACATCCACACGCAGAACCCCAGCTACAACTTCGTCGGCGGCGGCATGGACGACCGCTTCGACATGCAACTGCTCTGCACCGACCTGCTCGACGGCGAGGGCGTCAGCTACATCGGGCCGGCCGTGGGCGACATCCCCGCGGCGACCCACTCATACCGGCCCTTCGGCAACAACGGCACCCACCCGCTGAACGGCAAGATTTCCCAGGGCACCGGGGCGTCGCCGGCGGTGCTGGCGGCCCTGGAGAC
>MVCS01000026.1 GCA_002049885.1 Planctomycetales bacterium 4484_123
GAGCGGGCCCTGGTGGCGGGGAAGCTCAGCGAACCGTTGGCCCGCCGCTGCCGGGAGGTTCTGGATCGCCGGCTGGAGTTCCTGCGCCTGTACCACTGGCCGCGGTGGTTCACCTACGCCTCCGACCGCACTTGGCAGGGGCTGTCCGAGGAGCTCTTCCAGTTGGCTTACGAGGTGGCCAAGGAGCTCGAAGGGAAGTAACGCCGCAGGCGTAGCGCGCTCAGGACTTCCTGGCCCTCTTGGTGACCTTTGTGGTCTTTGCGGTGTTTCTGCGCTTCGCGGTTTTCTTTCTTGTGCTCTTTGTGCTTCGAGCGCGTTTTCGGCCCAGGCCGAAGGCATCGTGCACCACCCGCAGTGCCTTGGGGCCGTCCTCCTGGGCGATGATGCAGGAGATGGCTATCTCGCTGGTGGTGATGTTGCGTATGTTGATACCGGCCCGGGCCAGGGCGGCGAACATGCGTTCGGCCACGCCCGTGTGCACCCGCATGCCCACGCCCGCCACCGAGACCTTGGCCAGGTCCTGCTCGAACTCCGCAGTCATGCCCCTGGTCTTGCTGCACAACTGCTGGCATACCTTCCGGGCGTCGGGCAGGTCGACCAGGTCCACGGTGAACGACACCGTTGCCAGCTTGGGTGTGATCTCGGTCTGAATGATGTCGTCCACGACGATCTTGGCGGCGGCGAGGGTGTGGAAGATCCTGGCTGCCAGCCCCGGCCGGTCGGGAACGTTCCGCAGGGTGATCACGGCCAGGTCGGTCTTGAGGGCAGCGCCGCTGACGACGATCCGCTCCATGTCCTGCGTTTCGGCCACGATCAGGGTTCCTTTCCGGTTCGAGCCGCTGCCGCGCACGTGGATGGGGACGTTGTACTTCTTGGCGAACTCCACCGCCCGGTTGTGCAGCACCGAGGCACCCAGTGAAGACAGCTCCAGCATTTCGTCGTAGCTGATGCGGCCAATCTTGCGTGCGTTGGGGACGATGCGCGGGTCGGCGGTGTACACCCCGTCCACGTCGGTGTAGTTCTCGCACTCGGCGCCCAGGCTGGCGGCGATGGCCACGAGGGTGACGTTGGAGCCGCCCCGGCCCAGCGTGGTCACCGTGCCGTCCTCGGTCACCCCTTGAAAGCCGGCCACGATCACCACCTTGCCGGCGTCCAGCTCGCGGCGAATACGCTCCACGTTTATGTGCTTGATTCGCGCCTTGGTGTGCACGTCGTCGGTGACCAGGCCGACCTGGCCGGCGGTGAAGCTGATGGCCGGCACGCCCATCTTCTCCAGCGCCATGGCCATCAACGAGATGGTCACCTGCTCGCCCGTGGCCAGCAGCTGGTCCATCTCCCTCTTGGGCGGGTTATCGGAGACCTGGTGAGCCAGCTCGATGAGCCGGTCGGTGGTCTTGCCCATGGCCGAGATGACCATCACCACCTGCTTGCCGGCCTTGCGGGCGCGGATGGCTCGACGGGCGGCGGCGCGGATCTTCTCGGCATCCGCCACGCTGGTGCCGCCGAACTTCATTACCACGATGCTCATTACCCTTGCCCTTGCCGCCTTTCGAGCCCGCTGCCGGAACGGCGGGCCGGGGTTGCGCTAGCGTAAGCAAATCGGTCCGACATGCAAGGCTGGTCCGAGCTTCGAGAGGGACGACGGCCGGCATGGTGCCTGGGTGCATGGTTCCCGCGCGGCGTGCCCCGGCCAACGCCGTCGTCCTCAACCGGCCCTCAAGAAGTACTCCATCAGCTCCCAGCCCCTCTCGATCCTGAGGTCGGACTGTTCGGCGGCTTCCTCGTTGAACGGGCGCTGGACGAGGCAGGGGACGTTGGTGCCGGCGATGGCGAAGGGCACCGGGTCGTGCGTGTGCGTGCGCCGGGTGCAGGGTGTGGGGTGGTCCGGCAGGACCATGATCCGCCAGGCGTCCGGTTCGTTCTCCAGGTGCCGCAGCAGCGGGGCGACGATGTGGCGGTCGATCTGCTCCAGGGCATGCACCTTGGCCTTGGGGTCGGCCTGGTGGGCGGCCTCGTCAGGGGCTTCGACGTGCACGCAGACGATGTCGTGGTCGTCCAGGGCCTCCACGGCGGCACTGCCCTTGCCGGCGTAGTTGGTGTCCACGAAGCCGGTGGCGCCCGGCACCTCGATGCAGTCCCACCCGATGAGCCTGGCCAGGCCGCGGACGAGGTCCACGGCGGTTATGGCCGCCCCCCACAGGCCGAAGCGCTCGGCGAAGGCTGGCAGCTCCGGCATCTTGCCCTGACCCCAGAGCCAGATGTGCGTGGCGGGATTCTCGCCCAGGTCGCGCCGGACCTGGTTGATTTCGTGCTCGGCCAGGATGTTCTCGCTGCGCTGGATCAGTCTGGTCAGGGTTTCGCTGCCTTGGCCGCGGGGGAGGTAGCCGGTGACCTTCTGGCCCAGGATGTCGTGCGGCGGGGTGGTGGTGACCTTCACTTCCTCGGCAAGGGTCATCAGGTGGCGGTAGGAGATGCCGGGATAGAACCGGATGCGCTCGCCGCCCAGCGTGCGGTTGAGCTCGTCGATGAGGGCGGAGGCCTCCTCGGTGGAGATGTGGCCGGCGGAGTAGTCTTCCATCACCTCCTCGATGACGGTCACGAAATTGCACCGGAAGACCCACTCGTCTGCCCGCAGCTCCAGCCCCTTGGCGGCGGCCTCCAGAGGAGCCCGACCGGTGTAGTAGCGGCGGGGGTCGTAGCCCAGGACCGAGAGGATGGCCACGTCCGAGCCGGGGTCCATCTTCTCCGGGACGGTGCGAACCATGCCCAGCTTGCCGCTCTGGCTGATGCGGTCCATGTGGGGCGTGTGGGCCGCCGCCAGCGGGGTTCGGCCGTCGAGTTCCTCCAAGGGCACGTCAGCGGCGCCGTCCGGGATGACGATGGCGTATTTCATTTGGGATGCCCGCTAGTCGCTCTCCGGCGGCCCACCGTCAACCGCCAACGGCCTGGTCACAGTCATCGGTTCGCAGTCCAGACCTACCGGTGGGCCGCAATCAATCTGTCCTGGACTCATTCTATGCTCTCGGGGTGCTCCTGCACCATACGGATGCAGACGCAGGGGGCCTTGACCGTGGGGTGGTTGTTGATGATGCTGAGGGCGGCGTCGAGGTCGGCCTGGAGGGCCTCGGCGGTGGTTATCACCACGGGCACGCCCTGGGATTGCTCGTCGCTGCGGGGCTCGTGTTGGAGTACCGAGGAGATACTGATGTCGTGATCGCCCAGCACCTTGGCGATGGTGCCCAGCACGCCGGGCCTGTCGGCGACCTGAAGCCTGAGGTAGTACCTGCAACGCACGGAGCGGATGTCGAGCTGCTCGGCTTGCGGGCAGCGGTCCGGCCAGAGCTTCAGGTGCTGGAATCGCTCCCGGGCGTTGCCCAGGGCGATGGAGATAATGTCGGCCACCACGGCGGCGGCGGTGGGCCGGCCCCCGGCCCCGCGCCCGTAGTACATGGTGTGTCCGGCGTTGTCGGCATAGACGCTGACGGCGTTGAAAGGCCCGGTCACCCAGGCCAGCGGGTGTCGCGTGGAGATGAACGCCGGGTGCACCCGCAGCGACAGGCCCTCTTCCTGCCGGCGGGCGATGGCCAGCAGCTTGATGACGTAGCCCAGCTCCTGGCCGTAGCGGACGTCCTGGAGTTGGAGGTGGTCGATACCCTCCACGTGCACCCTCTCGAGGTCGATGCGGCGGGCGAACGCCAGGGCCGCCAGGATGGCCAGTTTGTGGGCCGAATCCGCGCCGCTGACGTCCAGGGCGGGGTCGGCCTCGGCCAGGCCCCGCTGCTGGGCCTCGGAGAGGGCCTCGGCGTAGCTCTGCCGGCGCTGGGTCATGGCCGTCAGGATGTAGTTGCAGGTGCCGTTGACGATGCCGTACAGGGCCTCGATCCGGTCGGCGGCGAGCTGGCCGGTCAGGGCCGCGATAATGGGAATGGCCCCAGCACAGCTCGCCTCGAAGCCGATGCACGTGCCCTGTTGGCGCGCCAGGGCCCACAGCTCCGGGCCGTGGTGTGCCAGCAGGGCCTTGTTGGCGGTGACCACGGCCTTGCCCGCCTTCAGGGCGCAGGTGACGATGTCGTGGGCGGCGGTGGTTCCCCCGACAAGTTCCACCACCACGTCAGTCGGGTGACGGGAGAGGGCCTGGGCCAGGTCGGGGCAAAACAAGTCCTCGTCCAGAGACAGCTCCCGGGCGTGCGTGAAGTCGGCCTCGACGATGGCGCGGAGTCGCAGCGACACGCCCACCCGCCTGGTCAAGTGTTCGGCCTGCCGGGTCAGCAGCCGGGCGACGGCCCCGCCGACCGTCCCACAACCGACCAGGACGATGTTGCATTCTTCAGAGGCACTCACAAGCATCACTCCTGACGGCCCGCCCGGGGGCGCCTGTCCCGGCCGGGGCTCATCCGCAACCGGCGGCCGCCCTTCGCACGGGCGCCGGGCCGGGGCCCCGGCGCGCTGCGCTCAGTGATTCACCCACCGCATGATGTCCTGGAAGGTGACGGCCACGAGCAGGCCGAGAATCAGTATCCACCCGGCGGTGTAAATGCCCACGAGTACTTTGGGCGGCAGGGGCCGGCCGCGAAGCTTCTCGACAAGCACCAGCACCACGTGTCCGCCGTCGAGCACGGGCAGGGGCAGGAAGTTGAAAACCGCGATGATCGCCGAGAGCATGGCCATGAAGTACATCAGCTCGATCGGGTCGTGCCGGGCGATGAGCACGGCGGCGAAGCCGATGCCCACCGGGCCGGCGGCGCCCTTGGGGCTGACCCGCCCCTGGAGCAGACGTACCAGCCCCTTCCACGTCCGCACGATCCAGTCCCAGGTGTCCTTCACCCCCCACCACACGGCGCGCAAAGGATCGACGCGGATCACGTCGGTGCGAAGGGGTTCTCCTTCGGCAAGGTGTATCGCCGGCAGGACCACGCTGAAGCGCCCCGGGTCGAAAAGCTTTTCGGTAAGCAGGCCGATTCGTGCCGTCTTGGTCTGCCCGTCCAGGCGGTAGGTCAGCGTGACCTCCTTGCCCAGGGCCGATTTCAGAGCGATGAAGACCTCCGGCCAGGTCTTCACCGGGGTGTCGTTGACCTTGGTTATGACGGCGCGGGGGACGATGCCGGCCTTGTCTGCGGCGGAGTCCTCGGCCACCCTGGCCACGACCGTCTCGTTCTGCACCGGCAGCAACATGGCGCCGATGACATTGCGAAGCTCCCGGCGCGTGGGCCTCAGAGGGGTCTCGACGATCTTGCCGTCGCGGAGGACGCGGATGTAGGTCTGGGTCCCGCGGAGTTTCTCGTTGGCCTGGTGGATCTGCGTCCGGCTGGGATATTCGATGCCGGCGTACTCCACGATGATGTCGCCGACCTTCAGGCCGGCCTTGGCTGCGGGCATGCCTTCCTGAAGCTTGCCGATCTCCAGGCGGGCCGCCATGCCCAGTATCTCCAGCATCTCCGGACTGTCACTGAAGAGGTAGGGCTTGACGGCCACGGGGATGCGCCGGCCGGCGCGGATGGCCGTGACCTCCACCTGTCCGCTGGCCAGGTCCACCGCTGACAGCAGGTCGCTGCTCAGGCCCGTCGGTCGGCCGTTGACCTCGCCGACGATGTCCCCCGGCTGGAAGCGTTCCCGGCCAGCGTAGTGGTGCTCGGTGGGCTCGTTGATAACGAACGCCGGGCTGATGCCGAAGACGTACTGCTCGGGTATGCCCTCGCCCTTGTCGGGCTTCAGCAGTTTCGGCTTGAGCAGCACGTCGAAGTCGATCTCCCGGCCGTTGACCGTGCGGCGGACGGTCAGGCGGAAGGTTTCGTCCCGCCCGCTCAGGCCGGAGGTGAAGCTCAGTTCGCGGAAGCGGAAGATGCGCTTGCCGTCGATGGCCAGGATGCGGTCGCCGGGCCTCAAGCCGACGGCCTTGTCCACTCCCATCGCCTGGGCGACCTTCTCGGGCAGGACCACCGTGGCCGCGGGAAAGCCCTCGCGGACGGAGCCCACCACCGGGGCCTGGAAACGTATGCCGATGAGATAGACCACCACGAACGCGACGACGGCCAGCACCACGTTCATGGCCACGCCGGCCGCCAGGATGACCAGGCGCTTCCGCGGCGGTGCCAGCCGCCAGTCGCCCGGGCTGGCCTCGCCGGCGGCCACGGGGTTGAAGTCGTCCTGGCCCAGCATGTGGACATAGCCGCCCAGCGGCAGCAGGCCCATACGGTAGAGGGTCTCGCCGCGCCGGAAAGACCACACTCGCGGGCCGAAGCCGATGGAGAACCTCAGCACCTTCACCCCCGCCCACTTGGCCGCCAGGAAGTGACCCAGTTCGTGGAAGAAGATCACCAGGCCCAGCCCGATGAGGAACTGACAGATGGGCCAGACCCATCGCGTCCAGTACGTCGCCAGCGCATCAACCACGGCATCCATGCAAACGGACCTCTCAAGCCTGCGGCCTGCAACCGGGAAGTTCAGGCCTGAGGCTGTCTCCGGCCGCCAGAGCCGGCCTCTACGGCGCCGATAAGTGCCTCGGCCCGCCGACGTGCCTCGGCGTCCGCGGCCAGAATGCTTTCTACAGTAACTTCGGGATTTACCGAAGAGGAGTTCAAGACTTCCCGGACGATCTCCACTATCCGCCCGAAGGGGATCCGGCCGGCGACGAAGGCGGCCACGGCCGCCTCGTCGGCTGCGTTGAGGATGGCCCCGGCCGTGCCACCGCGGCGGAGCACCTCGAAGCCCAATTCCACGGCCGGGAAGCGCCGCCGGTCCACGCGCTCGAAGTGCAGGCCGCCGGCCGCCGCCAGATCCAGCGGGGCCGACGCCCGCGCCGGACGCCGCGGATAGTGCAGGGCGAAGGCGATCGGCGTGGCCATTGAGGGCGAACCAAGCTGGGCCAGCACGCTGCCGTCGGCGAACTCCACCGCCCCGTGAAGCAGCGATTCGGGGTGGATGAGCACCTCGATCTTCTCCGCCGGCAGGTCGAACAGCCAGTGGGCCTCGACGATCTCCAGGGCCTTGTTCATCAGTGTGGCCGAGTCGATGGTGACCTTCCGCCCCATCTGCCAGGTGGGGTGGTTGAGCACTTCCTGCAGGCTGGCCTGGCCGGCGCGCCGCTCCGGCCAGGTCCGGAAGGGCCCCCCGGAGGCCGTCAGGAACACTCGGCGGACGGCCCCGCGCTGCTGGCCGTGGAGGCACTGAAAGATGGCCGAGTGCTCGCTGTCCACCGGCAGCACGTTGATGCCGGCCGACCGGGCAGATGTCATGATGATCTGCCCGGCCATGACCAGCGATTCCTTGTTGGCCACGGCCAGGTCCGCCTTGCAGTCGATGGCCGCCAGCGTGGCCGGCAGGCCGGTCGAGCCGGACATGGCCGTTAGCACCATGTCCGGGCGCACGCGCCGGACCAGTTCGGTCATGGCCTCCGGCCCGCTGAGGACGCAGACGCCGGCTGTGGCACGGGTGAGTTCCTCGGCTGCCCGTACGTCCGCCAGGGCCACGGCCTGTGGCTTGAAACGCCCGACCTGCTCGGCCAGGAGCTGCCAGTTCCGGCCGGCCGCCAGTGCGCAGACCGTCAGCTCGTCGCTGGCGGCAATCAGCTCCAGGGCCTGCCGACCCACACTTCCCGTGGAGCCCAGAATGGCGATGCGCTTGGCGCTCACGAGCGGCGTCCATGATAGCCCTGTCGCCGGCGGGTGCCAATGGTCCTCCCGCGGCCATGGCACGTCCCCGGCGGCGGGGCAGGCGATGCGGCTCTGGCCGAGGCGATGGCAGGGGCGGCCTACAGGAAGATGGGATTCGTCCAGGCCCGCCGGCCACGATGATCCACCACGATGGCGCGGACGTATGCCCAGTCCTTGCCGACGGGGTGAGTGAACTTGCGGATGGCCTTGCCCGACTCGGCCTTGCGACGGGCACCATGGTAGGTCTGGGCCGAGAGGTAGATGAACTCGGCCGGTGAACAGCGGACCTCCACCGTGCCGCGCGGGGTGTCGGTGTCGGCGGGGGGGTGGACGCGGAAGTCGTGTATCCTCGGCCCGGTCGAGCTGAAGTAGCAGCCGCTGCGCAGGGCCTCCATCACCGCCGGGACGGTAAGGCGGTCGAGCTTGAACCAAGTCCAGCCGGCGAAGAAATCGACCGGCCCGTGGGTGTCATCGACGGCGACCCCGCCGACGACCCGGCCGGCGTCCAGGAGGTAGCACCAGTCGGTCTGGCCGTCAGAGCGGGCGATCTTGTCACAGGTGGCGTTGTAGATTTCCAGGGCGACGTAGCCCTTGAGGTAGCTGTAGTGGTCGTAGCGGTGCCCGCACCACAGCGGATGGGCCAGCAGCGATTCCCCGCCGGCGGCCTTGACCGCCCGGATGGCCGCGTTGGCGTCCCGTCGCTGTCGGGCGGTCAGTTCGAATCCGTGCGGGACGTTGATGGCCACCAGGTGGTGCGGGTTGACCTCCGGCTTGTCCGGGCACAGCGGGTGATACTCCAGTCCGCTGATGACCAGGAAGTCCCGCCGCGACAGCCCGCCAACGTCGTTGGTTGCCCAGTGATCGGTAAGGGCCAGGATGTGGTAGCCCGCGCGACGGTACAGCTCGGCCGTCTGGGGCGGGTCCGCCCAGCCGTCGGACGTCGTGGTGTGCGTGTGCAGGTTGGCCTTGTACCACTTGCCCTCCGTGGTAAACGGATTTTGCCACCTCATTGCTGACTACTCCAGTGGGGCTGAAAGGCTGCATCCTACGAACTGCCGTCGGGAATGCAATGGTCAGGGCGGGGGAGTGTAGGCAAAGGGCTGGGCCGGGCGTCATAGGTCCAGGTGCCGGGGGAGATGTCCCTCGTCAGGTGGCTCGTGAATTCCGGTTCGGCACCTCCTGCATTCTCTTGTCTCCCGCATCCCTGGATCGCCGCTATCGTTATTGCTCCCGGACCCGAAAGCGTCCATCCGGCGCGATGCGGACGCGGAGAACTTCGTCGAAGCCTTCGGCGCCGCTGGGCGGTTCGAGTTGGGCCTGGAAGCGATGGATGGCAGCGGGAGGGACGTGGTAAGGCTCGCCGATGGGTGGATTCCTCGGCCGTCGCTCGTTGCGGCGCAGGCAGTCCTCCAGTGGCACGTCGAAGAAATAGGCGATCAGCTTCACGGTCCGGCCGGTCTGTTCCTGGAAGGCCCGTGCGAGCTGGAAATACCGCCGGCGCGTCTCGGCGGTAACGTTGGTGTTGTCCACCACCACGCCGCGTGGAGGCTCGCCGGTGTCGGCCCCGGCCGCGGCATGCAGGGCCGCGATGATCGCCTCTCGTTCCTTTCCACGGGCATTGCCCTTGCCGCGCCAATTGTCCAGACTCACGTGCGCGTATCGCCGGGCGAGGTGCCGGCGGAAATACGTGGTCTTGCCCGAGGCGGGTATGCCTACCAGGATGATGAGTTCGACCGGTTCGTGGGCGGGGCGCGGTTCCCGGCCCAGGCACGGGGCAAGGCGACTGCCACTTGCCCGGGACGAGCAGCTGCCTTTTTTGCGACTTGGTTTCATCCTCGCATGAGCGGAGTATAACTACACCGTGGGCAGATGGGAACGTGGTGACGGGATGTCTGAGATAGCTGGACGCGTGTGGTGGTTCGCGGCGGTGTCGGCGGCAGCCTTGGTGGTCTCGCAGGCGGTGTGCCCGGCGGCTGAGGCCGTCCCGCCGGGGAAATTCGTGGAGGTGGCCAAAGACGACGTTGGCGGGCACTACTTCAGTCAGGTCATCTACGCGCCCACGATAGAGGGCCTGGTGAGCTGGGGCACGCGGACGCACAGTGGATCGACGCCTGGCCGGAGGGCAAGGAGACGGCCTGGGCGGGCAAGTTCAAGCGCTGGGGCGACTGGAGCATCTGTGCTCCGACGGGTTTTTTCTACCAGCGCGACGGGCTGAAGCTGCCCAGGCCCAACAGCAGCTTCTATCAGGTCTGCTGGGATGATTACAACAATCGGCTGGTATTCTACGTGGGTTCCATGACCTTCAGCTACGAGCCGGTCAAACGCCTCTGGAAGCTCATCCACGAGAAGTCGGAGAAGTGTCAGCCGCCGGCCCTGTTGCTGTGGGGTTCGCTTTGCTACGACCCTGTGAACAAGCAGGTGGTGCTGTTCGGCGGCGGGGGAGTGGACGCCCCGGACGGCAGGCCGCACACCTGGGTCATGGACGTCACCAAAGACATCTGGCGCCGGCTGGAGCTGGATATCGAGCCGCCCGCCCGCTGCAACTCGCGCATGGTCTATGACTCCAAGAACAAGCTCATCGTGTTGTTCGGCGGGGACGGCCAGGACCGGGCCCTGGCAGACACCTGGGTCTTCAATGTCACCAAGCAACGGTGGGAGGAGAGAAAGCCGCCGGTGAGTCCCCACCCGCGCCACTGCCATGCCATGGCCTATCTGCCCAAGTCCGGCGTGGTGCTCATGGTCGGCGGCAACGCGGTGGCGGATTACCGCAAGGCCGACAGGCTCGGCCGACAGGTCTGGGTGTACGACGCCGCCAAGGACACCTGGACGCCCCTGGCGGTCGAGGTGCCCAAGTACCGCTGGGCCTCCATGGAGAACATCCCAGGCACGGACGAGGTGATCCTGGTGACGGCCCACAGCTACGACCACCGCCGGCGAACGTTCCGCTTCCGCTACGATCCGTCCATCCCCCGCGCCAAACACAAGGGCGTCCCGCCGGGCACGGTGGCCTGGAAGACCAAGCGCACTAAGGCCTGGTACGACGACGTGCCCCCGGCCGACCGCAAGGCCCACGAAAAGTTCCTGGCGACCCTGCCGGCCAACACCTGGGTGGAGGTCAAGCCGCCCAAGAGCACCATTGGCCGGACCTGGGGCACGGCCATCTTCGACACGGACCGCGG
>MVCS01000027.1 GCA_002049885.1 Planctomycetales bacterium 4484_123
TTCATCGTCCGGCCTCCGCCCCCGTCCCCGCCGGCCGGGCGGCCGGCTGGGGCGTCCCGCCGGTCGGCAGGGCGATGACGCGCCACATCGTCTCGTGGGGATATTCCTCCGGCGATTCCTCCTCGCCCAGGGGCTCAAGGCCCAGGTCGATCCGCACCGCCGCCGGCAGCGACCGGCCAGACCAGGACTCCACCCAGGCCTGGCCGTCCCAGTACTGGACGCGCAGGAACTTCACTGCCTCGCTGAGCAGGACGGCCTGTATCTCCTGGCCCTCCTCGGCCGTGGTGGCCAGGACCGTCCGCTGCGTGGTGCGCTCCAGGCCGACAACCTGCATCTGGCCTTCCTCGTCCTCTTCGAGACGCAGGCGGTAGCCGACGAGTTCCACGTCGGCCTGAGGCTCGACCACGGGGCGGTCCTGGCCCTCGCCCGAGCCGCCCGGGGCGCCCAGGCCTCCGCCGAAGGGCTCGGCGGCGAAGACCGCCCGTGAGGGCAGCATCGTGCGGGCGAACTGGAGCGAGTCGGTCTGGCCCTCCAGGCCCATCTGGAGAGTGGAAAACGGCAGGGCCGAGGTGAGGTCGGCGGTCATCATCTCCAGTATGCGGCGCTGGGCCAGGGCCGTGGTGGCCTGCCGATGCAGGGTCGCGCGCACGCCCAGGGCGTGGTCGTAGATGAGATAGACCACCCCGCTCAGCAGCACCACCAGGGCGACGGCCAGCACGACCTCCAGCAGGGTGAACGCCCCGCGGCGGCGGGCCCGCGCTGTGGGGCTGGCGCTCACGGGGCGAACTCCTCGGTCGGCAGCCCGGCCTGGTCGGTGGCGAGCATCAATTGCGTCAGCTCGGCGGGCCGGAGCTCAGGTGCGTCGGCGCAACGGACGATGACGGTCACCCGCTTGAGGTTGCTGGCGTCGGTGAGCGGCTCGGTGAGGATCTCGTAGGTCCAGCGCGGGTCGTCCTCGTCGTAGGCCGTCTCGGGCGTGTCAACCATCTCGATGCGCCCGACGGCGAGGTCGCTGAGGACACTCTGGGCGAGGTTCAGGGCCTGGGTCTGGAGGCGCATTCGCCTGGCCGTCTCCAGGGCGCTCTTGAGGGCCATGCCCACCACGGCCGAGGCCGAGGCGAACAGGGCCACGGCAAAGATGACCTCCAGCAGGACCACGCCCGCTCCCTGCCCGTTGCCGGCGGCGGATGCGGGACGGGCCGCCGGGGCGCCGCGGGCCGGCCCTTGGGTGCCCGACCGAGATGTACGAGGCGGCTTGTTCACGGCCTTTCTATGGGTTCCTCTTCGGTGTCCACCTCGCGGACCTGGATGGTCCCGTCCACGCCGTTGAGGGTGATCTCAGCCGCCCAGGGCTGGTCCTCGGTGTCTTCGGCCAGGAGTATCCTGGCCGAGTCGCTGCCGCCGTCGGGGTAGAAGGTCACCTCGGCTAGCTGGGATTGGTCCTCCTGGTCGGTCTGGCCGCCCTGGAGGATTTGTTCGTCGGTCAGGGCGCTGGCCCCCAGCAGTTCGCAGCTCACCACGCTGAGGCCTTCGGGCAGTCGGGCCGAGCGCACCCACCAGGCCTGGTAGGGCTGGAAGCTGCCGGGCTCCTCCAGCGGCTCGGGCTCGATGCTGACGGTGGGCTGGCCGGTCTGCTCGTCGAAGCTGAGTCTGAGCCGTCGCCCGGTGATGGCGGCCTCGGCGCGGGCGGCGCGCAGCAGGGCGGCCAGGCGTGCGGCACTGTCCCGCACGCGGGTCCGGCCCAGCGTCGGGCCGAAGACGGCCACCGCCAGCCCCGCCAGCAGCGCCAGCAGTGCCAGCACGAGGGTGAGTTCCAGCAGGGAGAAGCCGGGCGGGTGGAGTCGTGCTGGCGGCGCGGCGACGCGGCGGCCCCGTGCCGGGGACCGCCGCCGGAGGGTACTGACGCTCCGTGTCAGGACGGCCGGGGAATCAGGTGGAGCTTTCTTCCTCGGACCAACTGCGGATGTCATCGTCGTCGCCGCTCTGCTTGTTGGGCCCGTCGGACCAGACCTTGTAGCGGATGCTGGTGTCGGTCCCGGAGCCGGGCTCCACCGGCTCGTAGTGCAACTCCTGGCCCCAGCCATCGACGGGGACCTTCTTGAGATAGGGTCCGCCATATTTCTTGGCCTCGTTCTCGTCCTCGAAGGCGGGCGCCTTGACCAATGCAGCCAGGCCCTCCTCTTCGGTGGGGTAGCGGTCCATGTCCGCGTAGAAGCGCTCCAGGGCCTGGGGGACCACCGTCTCGACCAGGGTTGTGGTCGTCTTGATCTTGGTCTTCTCGGGCGTCCGGCCCATGACGGCGATGAACAGTCCCGCCAGGGCGCTGATGATCAGCAGCACCAGCAGCAGCTCGATCAGCGAGAAGCCCCGCATGCTGTGTGTCCGCACCATCAAGACCTACTCCTTTCCGTGCCTGTCGGCCGACGGTCTTGCCGGCCTTGGCCGATGTCGTCCGCTCGCGCCGGCCCTGTCCTATCTCCGGGCCGGGCTCACTGCAACGTTCGCACCAACGTCAATATCGGGTACATGATGCCGACGGCGATGGATCCCACCAGGGCCGCCATGACCATCAGCAGCAGCGGCTCGACGAGTCGCACCGCCGCGTCCACCTGCCTGTTCGTCCGCCGCTCCACGGTGTCGGCGGTTTGAACCAGGACCTTCTCCAACTGGTTGGATTCCTCAGCCACGGCGATCATCTCGATTATCTCCGCGGGGAACAGCCCGCTTCGCCGCAGCGGTTCGGCCAGGGGCTCGCCGGCCCGGACGTTCTCGACCGCCTCCTGGATGGACTCGGCCATCACGGCGTTGCCGGTGGCGTCCTTGGAGATCTCGAGGGCCTGGAGGATGTTCACCCCGTTGGCCAGCATGGTCCCCAGCACCCGGCAGAAGCGGGTGATGGCCACCATGCGCATGGCATGGCCGGCCAGCGGGATGCGCAGCTTCAGCCGGCCCCACAGGCGCCGGCCCGCCTCGCTGCGGACCCAGCTCCATACCAGCACTGCCGCCAGGGCCACGGTTCCCACCAGCAGCAGGGGGTGGTGGCGGACCATTCCGGAGGCCGCGAACACTGCCCGCGAGACCCAGGGCAGCGACACGTCGCCCAGGAAGCCCTGGAACTTCGGCACGATGACCACCAGCAGCACGTTGACCACCACCAGGGCGATGGTGACCAGCAGGGCCGGGTAGATCATCGCCCCGGTGACCTTGGAGCGCAGTTCGTCCTGGCGCTCGAGGAACCCGGCCAGGTTGGTCAGGACCTCCTCGAGGAAGCCGGCGTGCTCGCCGGCCCGCACCATGGCCACGTGCAGTTGCGAGAAGACCTCCGGGTACTTGGCCAGGGCGTCGGCCAGCGTCGCGCCGGCGGAGACCTCCTCGCGCACGGCCGCGAACGTCCGGGCCAGGGTGGCGTTGACGCTGGTGTGGGCCAGGATGTCCAGGGCCCGGAGCATGGGGACGCCCGCGGCCAGCAGGTCCGCCAGTTGGCCGTAGGCCGCGCTGAGGTGTCGCAGTCGGACCCGCCGGGCGAAGCTGAAGCCCTTGGGTGTGGGCCTCACCGTGGCGATGCGCACGGGGTAGAGCTCGCGCTGGTCGAGGCTGTGGACGACGGCGGCCTCGCTGTCGGCCTGCATGGTGCCCGTGCGCGTCTGTCCCGAGGCGTCCTTGGCTGTGTATTCAAACGTCGGCATTGTTCAAGTGCATGAGCGGCCGGCTCCGGCCGACCGGCGGCATCGCCGCCCGGCCCGCCGGGCAGTTGGGGGGTGGGCGACTTCGCCGTTGCGTCGGCCGATCATGATGAACCCGTCCGGCGGCTCGCCTAGGCCTTGGTGGCCCGGATGACCTCTTCGGGGGTGGTGATGCCGTGGCGGACCTTCAACCATCCGTCCTCGCGTAGCAGCCTCAGACCCTCGGCCTTGGCGGCTGCGAGGATCTGTCCCGCGGGGGATCGGTTCATGACGTGCTCGCGGATGCGGTCGGAGGTGACCATCAGCTCGAACAGGCCGGTCCGGCCGTAGTAGCCCGTGCCGCGGCACTTCCGGCATCCCTGGCCGTGCCACAGCGGCTCGCCGGGCTGGTAGTTGAAGTCGGCGGGCAAACGGGCCGGGTCGGGCTCGTAGGGTTCCTTGCACTCGGGGCAGATGGTCCGCACCAACCGCTGGGCCATGGCCGCCTCCACCGTGGAGGTTACCAGGAACGGCTCGACCCCCATGTCCAGCAGCCGGGTGGCTGACGAGCAGGCGTCGTTGGTGTGCAGCGTGGAGAAGACCAGGTGGCCGGTGAGGGCGGCCTGGACGGCGGCCTCGGCCGTCTCCAGGTCGCGGATCTCGCCGATGAGCACCACGTCCGGGTCGTGCCGGAGGATGTGGCGCAGGCCACGGGCGAAGGTCAGCCCGATCTTCGGGGCCACCTGGATTTGGTTGACGCCCTCCAGGTGGTACTCCACCGGGTCTTCCACGGTGACGACCTTGATGGCCGGGGAGACTATCTCGCGCAGGGCCGCGTACAGCGTGGTGGTCTTGCCCGAGCCGGTGGGCCCGGTGACCAGGATGATGCCGTGCGGCCTGCTGATGAGCTGGTGGAACAGCTCCAGGGTATCGTCCGCCATGCCCAGTTCCGTCAGGGTGAAGCGCACCGTGGAGTGGTCCAGCAGTCGCATGACCACCCCCTCGCCGTACAGCATGGGGATGACGCTGACGCGGACGTCGAACTGCCGGCCGCCGATCTTCAACTGGATGCGGCCATCCTGGGGCAGGCGCTTCTCCGCGATGTTGAGGTGCGCCATTATCTTGATGCGCGAGATGATGGCCGCCTGGAAGCGGCGGATCTGCACCGGCATGGTCGTTTCCTGCAGCACGCCGTCGATGCGGTAGCGTATCTTCAGGTCGTGCTCGTAGGGCTCGATGTGGATGTCGGTGGCGCGCTCCTTGACGGCCTCCAGGAAGATCTCGTTGACCAGCTTGATTACCGAGGCCTCCTGGGCCATCTCCAGCAGGTCTTCGCCGTCGCCCTGGTCGTCGTTGATGACCTCGAGGTCGGCTGAGTCCATCATCTCATCGATGGTCTCGCCGCCGACTCCGTAATAGGTCTTGATGACGCTCTGGATGTCCTCCGAGGGCGCCAGCACGGGCTGTATCTCCAGGCCCGTCAGCATGCGGACCTCGTCGAAGGAGTACAGGTCGAAGGGGTCGGAGGTGGCCACCCGCAGCGTGCCGTTCTGCTTTTCCAGCGGCACCAGGCCCCGGCGATAGACCAGCTTGGGCGGCAACGAGCGCAGCGTCTCCACGTCGATCTGCACGTCCGAGAGGTCCACCATGGGGATGCCGTACTGCTCGGAGATGACCTCCAGGAGTTGGCGCTCGCTCACGCAGCCCAGCTCGATCAGCGCGCGGTCCAGGCGCTGACCCGTGCGGCGACGCATGTCCATCGCCCTGGCCAGGTGCTCGGCCGTGATCAGGCCCTTCTCCAGCAGCACTTCCCCGATGCTCATTCCGACACCATGTCCTTTAGACGAACAAACCCGCCGAGGGTGCCATTGGAATTCAACCCGCCGGCGGCGCGAAGGTGCCGCCACCCTCTGCCATACAAACGCCTGCCGACGGCCCCTATTGCGTTATTCGTCTCGCCCTGCCGGCGGCCTTCACGAAAAAACCCACCCGCAGACACCCCGACATGTATTATATGTCTGACGGCTCCGGCCCCCAACCGGACTGCGCGATGATGAGAGCCCTGGCGACATTGCTGGCGATGGCGGCCCTGGCCCCGGCCGGGCCGGAAGGCACTCCGGCCAAGCCATGCAAGTTCGTCGTCGTCTTCGATTTCGCCTGCCCCCGCTCCAGCGGCCTTGGCCGGCAACTGGCGGACTCTGTTCGTCTCCGGCTTGGCCGGCACAAGGGGCAGTACAGCGTCATCGACCGCCTGACCACCGCGGAGATGACCCCCGCCGGCGGCCTGCCACTTTCCATCCCCCAGGCCAGGATCGTGGAGCTGATGAAGCAGAAGTGGGCCGTCACGGTGGCCGTCTTCGGCCAGCTTCAGAAGCTCGGCCAGATGGCCCGGGCCGAGGTCCGCTGCGTGGACATCAGCGGACAGCAAGTCGTGGCGTGGACGAAGGTCTTCTCCGCCGAGGGCGAGCGCGCCCGCGGGCTCATGGCCCGGCAGATCGTCGAGGCCATCCGCGGGCGGGCGGAGTGGAACCCACCCGAATACGGCGATGAGGCCGAACCCAAGAAGTTCGGCCCGGCCCTGAACCCCAACGGCGACTTCGAGTCCTGCCCCGCCGGCTGGCAGCGGCCCGATAACGTCTCCATGAAGATCGTCCCGGACCCCAGGCCGGGGCGGGCGGGGCACGTCCTGCGGCTGTTCACCGACCTCGACCGGGAGGCCTGGCTGAAGTACCAGCGCGACCTGCGCCTGGGCAAGGCCGACCCCGCCCATCCGCCCCGCATCGGCACCGTGGCCAACAAGTACGCCACCGTCGCCGGCCTGGAGGGGGTGCACTTCCGCAGTGGCTGGATCCCAGCCCGCCCGGGCCAGCGCTACTGGCTGGTTGCCGAGATGAAGGGGAAATCCGCCGGCATGTTCTTTCCCAAGATCTTCGTCAAGGGCTTCGCCGACTTTTCTGCCCTGGCCGACGGGCTCAGCGAGGTGAGCCTCAATGAGATGAAGATGACCCCGCAGCAATTCGCCCGCCTGCCGGTCGAGCAGAGGAAGAAGCTAGTCTCCCAGGACGCCGCCAGGCACCCCGAGCGCTACCGCCGCGAGGTCTATCGCTGGTACCTCGCCTGCCGCAACGAGGAGAATGTCTGGAAGCACTACGCCGCACCCTTTCCGCCCCGCGGGGGGCTGCCCAGGGTCGTGCAGTGGCTTCGCATCGAGGTGTACGCCTACTGGCCGCCGGGTGAATACCTCTTCGACGACGTGCACCTGTACGCCGACCCGCGCCAGAAGGCCCCGCTGCCGGAGGAGAAGCCCCGCACTCCCAGCTACAAGCCGCCGACGACCCGGCCCGGCGACCGGCCCTGAGCCGCCCCTGGCCGGGCGGGTTGGCGTCATCCGTCGAGGCCCGCCGGTTCGCGTGCCTGGGGCCCCTGCTGTGCTGGCCAGGCGCGGCGCAAAAAAACGCCGCCCGTGAGGCGGCGTTTTCGGTCACCAATGACGGGACCTTAGGCCTTGCGAACGTTGACGGCCTTGGGGCCCTTGGGGCCTTGGATCAGGTCGAAGGTGACGCTTTCACCCTCGATGAGGGACTTGAAACCCTCGCCCTGGATATCGCCGTGATGCACGAACGCGTCCGTGCCGTCATCGGCCGTGATGAATCCAAAGCCCTTCGCATCGTTGAACCACTTCACCTTGCCAGTTGCCATAACCATGGCTCCTTGCGCAATCAGCACATCGGATTCGCAGACATGACGATCCAAGCCAAACTGCCCGCTGCGGTGAAGGGGTCAACATTCACTGGGGCGTGAAACCTGGGTGCAAGCTGCAAACGAATACGGACGCCACCCGAATTCGCCGCCGGCCCGAGAAACCTTTTCTCGCCTGCCGCCGGCCCTAATCTTCATTAGGTACCATCGTTCCCGTTACGCCGGAAGTCAAAGGAATAAAATAAATAAAACCCCTCCGCCCAGCGCCCGCCCGGCCCGTTACAGGCCGCCGAACAGGCGGCGCACCTGCTCCTCATCGAGCCGGGCGCCGTACTCGCAGGCCTCGAAGGCCTCTGCGTAGCGCACGGCCGAGCCGGCCTCCCGGCCGTAGCGGGCGATGAGCATGTCGCGGAAGCGGTCGGCGACGGCCCGGTCGCGCCCGCCGCGCTGTTCCATCAACCAGGCCCGGCGGTCGGCAGCGTCGGCCGGGACCTCTTCCAGCTTGCCCTGGAGCCAGGGAATCCACTCATAGACCTGGCTGGTGTGGCAGTGCAGGGCGTCGTATTTCTTCTCGATGACCGAGTCGATGGCCACGACCACGCTGGGGGTGAAGGGATATGGCCGCTGGAACTCGTCGCTGCAATAGGCCATCACGGGGTTGTATCGCAGCGGCGGGGTTTCCGGGACGTTGTTGGGCACCATTACCAGGTAGGCCGAGTCCTGCACGAGCTGCGAGGTGTACCGGTGGTCGGGGTGGTAGTCGTTCGGCCGGTGGGTGATGACGAGGTCGGGCTGGAATTCTCGAATGAGCCGGATGAACATTCGGCGGTAGGTTATCGTCGGCTCGATCTGGCCGTTGGGGATGGGCAGGACCTGGCTCTGGACGCCGAGTATCTCGGCGGCGGCACGGGCCTCGGCGATGCGGCGCTGGGCGAGCTGGGCCCCGGCCTGGAGGTAGTGGCCGGTCTCGCCGTTGGTGGCGCTGACGAAGCGGACGGTGTGCCCGGCCGCGGCCCACAGGGCCGCCGTCCCGCCCACCGTGACCTCACAATCGTCCGGGTGTGCACCGATTACCAGTATCCGCAGCTTCTCATCGCCCATGGCCGTTTCTCTCCTGCCTTGTGAAGACCCGTCACGCCGTCCCGCCCGGCGATATCATAGCACTGCCGGGGACGCCCTGCCAGGGCCGTGTCGTTCGGCGGAGTGCGGCACGGGGCGGTGCGCGCCTCGGCCCGAGCGCTGGCCGCCTTGGCGCTTGGGACCCGTCCCGCCGCCCGTCGCCGGGGCCGCCGGCCTGAGGCCTGAGGCTCTCAGGTCGTCCACAGCGCGCCGATGGCATTGTAGCAGGCGTGGGCGCCGACGGCTATCCCGAAACCGCGATACACGTACACCACCGCCAGATACGCCCCAGCCAGGACTCGGAAGACGAACCGGAAGGTGCTGAAGCTCTCCGGGCCGAGAAAGTGATAGAAGCTGAACAGCACCGAGGTGAGGATGACCGCCAGGACGATCATCGGTCCCTCGGGCTGCCGGGCGGCATCCACCGTCAGCAGCAGGAACAGGGCGATGCCCGCCAGGCGGAAGAGGAACTCCTCGTACACTCCCGCCCCGATGCCCGAGAGCACGTTGGCGGCCAGGGTGCGCTGCGGGGCGCCCGCCGAGAGGGCCCCCGGGCCCATCAGCCTGGTCAGCACGCCGGCCATCACTACCAGCGGCAGGGCCCACAGGATGCTCTCGGCCGCCATGCCGAGCAACGTGCGGACGTCCGCCTGCCACTTCTGCTTGCTTACCACGTGCCAGACAAACAGCACCGTCACCACCAGGAATGGCGGGAGGAACCACCCGGTGGCCCCGAAGAGCCCCAGAAGCTCCTTGAGGTGCTCGTTGGCCAGCAGTTTGTGTCCAAAGAAGATGGCCCCCGCCTCGTAGGCCGCCAGCATGGGCAGGATGAACAGCAGACAAGTCAGCGGCTGGCGAGTGCGCTGGAGGTAGCCGGTGGCGGAGCGGCGAAGGTTGCTGCGAGTTGCGGCCATGGTCGTCGGTGCGCCTTTCAGGGCCGACTCGACGCCGGGCGGGCCGGCAGGGCAAGGTACTCGGCGCTGCGCTCCACCGTCTCTGGGCCGATGCCCGGCACCTTGGTCAGGTCCTCGCGCCAGCGGAAGACCTTCTGCCGACCCGCCGCCCGGGCGGCGCGGCGAAAATCGACGATGGCCTGGGCCTTGACGGGGCCGATCATGGGCAGCCGGCGCAGCGAACCCATGCTCGGCCACCAGGGCCATTCGGCCGGGGTCGGTGCCAGCGGGGTCGCCCAGTCGGGCGGTCCCGGTCGAGGCCGCCGCCAGGAAAAGGCTCCACCCGCCGACCAGGATCGCCAGGGCCAGGCAGTCGCCCCGTACCAGCAGTGGCCCCAAGCGCACTGGCCGGAG
>MVCS01000028.1 GCA_002049885.1 Planctomycetales bacterium 4484_123
TTCCAGGAAGGCCTGGGGCTGCTGGAGGCCGGCAAGCTGCTCCCGGCCCGGTCGGCCCTGGCCGACGCCCTCAACTCCGGCGCCCTGAGCGAAGAACTCGCCGAGAAGGCCCGCAGTCGCCTCGTGGAGCTGGCCGACCGCATGCTCTTCAGCCGGGGCGTGTATCCCGGCGACCCATGCACATTCATGTACACATTCCGGCCGGGCGACAGGCTGGTGCGGGTGGAGCGCCGACTGGCCCTGCACGTGCCGGAGCGGCTGATCCTGCGGATCAACGGCATCGCCGACGCCACCAAGATCCGCGCCGGCCAAAGCCTGAAGATGATTCGCGGCCCGTTCCACGCGGTGGTCACCAAGGGCCGGTTCATCATGGACATCTACCTCCAGGAACACGGCACGGGCCGGATGCTCTTCGTCCGCCGCTTCCGCGTGGGCACGGGCAGGGACGGCTCGACCCCGGCGGGGCTGTGGCGGGTCTCGGTGGGACGAAAGATGACCCACGCCCCCTGGACGCCCCCGCCGTCAAGCAACCTGCCGCAGCGGAAGGTCCTCTGGGGCCAGCCGGGATACCCCCTGGGCAGGATGGGTTACTGGATCGGCCTGGAGGGCGCGGAAGGCAACCCCCATACCGCCGAGGACGGCTTCGGCATCCACGGCACCAACGACCCGGCCAGCATAGGCAAGGCCTCCTCCCTGGGCTGCATCCGCCTGACCGACGAGGACATCGAGCAGGTCTATGCCATGCTGTATCCCAAGTGGAGCAAGGTCCGCATCAAGCCCTGAGAGCCGGCCCGCCCCTTCAGGCCGCCGGGACCGGCCGCCCCGCTGCTGCGGCCCGTTGCCGCCACTCGGGGTCCGAGTCATTCCTCCGCGGGCCTGAAGGCCGAGAGGTAGCTCAGCCGCCGGCCGCCGATGCCCAGTTCGGGGATGCCCTCCGGCCAGACGCTCAGCACCACGCTGACCTCGTCGTAGGTGCGGTCGTAGGTGATGGTGATCGCGGCGTACAACCTGGAGAACTTCCGCACGATGGTGGCGGAGGTGGCCTCGTTGCGCCCGCCCTCGAGGTTGAAGTCGTACTGCTCGAAGACGCTCAGGGAGTACTTCCGCGAAATCTTGTAGTACAGGCCCACGGTGCCCAGCGAGCTTTCCAGGGCCTCGATGTAGCGCAGGCCGAGATAGTACCGCAGCCGGGGGTCGCGGGAGACGGTCAGGCCGATGCTGCCCCGCCCGAGCTTGTCGGTATCCAGGTCATAGTTGGCGGCCCCCAGCAGCGTGGTGGAATCGGAGATGTGCCAGGTCAGCTCGCCGTTGAGGGCGTTGCGGGGCAGGCTGTACTCGGGCCGGGAGGCCAAGTACCGGCCGTCGGCGGGCAGGCCGGTGTCGGCATCGTTGAACACCGAGGCGGAGACGTCCAGCCGCAGCCAGTCCACCACGTGGCGGTCGTTGGCGGGTCCGCGTTTGGTCTGGAACAACTGCCGCACGCCCACCGTCGCCCCGCCCAGGCGGCGCACGTACAGCTCGGTGGCCGGGTTGAACGGATACAGCCGGTCGGGCCCGTCCACCGAGGTGATGGACCAGAACACCGCCCCGTAGGGGGTGATGATGTGCTTGATACGATGGAGGTCCCACAGCCGGCTTTCCACATCCTCGTACAGCCGCCAGATGTGCATCGTGGCCTTGGCGCCGAGCTGTCCCCAGGGCCGGAGCAGCCCGCCGTCGCGCGGCGTATCGGCCCAGTAGGTCAGCCGGCCGGTCACGAAGGGCAGCAACTTCACCGGCCCCAGCGCCAACGGCAGGTCGATCTCCTGGCGCAGGTCGGCGCGGGTGACCGTCCGGCTGGAGGCAATCCCCAGCCGATGGTCCGGCCGATACCGCACCAGGCCGACCCGCCCCTCCCCGTGCAGAGTCAGTACGTCCTGGAAAAGAGACTGCCCGATGAGGTAGCCGGCGATATCGGGAAAGGCCTCGGTCTGAGTGAGGAAATCGTTGACGCGGAACTTGCCGAGTATGGTCAAGGCCCAGTTGTCGCGCTGCTTCTTGGCGTAGATGAGGTTTTCCTGGTCCTTGGAGGCCCAGAACTCACCCGGGAAGAACTGCTCCAGGAAGTTGGGGTCGCAGAGGTAGCTGCCCTCCAGTTGGAGCTCCCAGTTGCGGGGCAGGAACTGCTTGTGCCGCCACAGCAACCTGCCGCGCTGCTCCCGGGCCGCGATGTTCCGGCGCCGGGTGCCGAAGTCGTCCTCGCGCTCCTTGTCCAGCAGGCCGTAGGCCAGGGCGTAGCCGCTGTACGTGGGCCGGCGGTACTTCACCCGGCCACCCAGCAGGAAGCCGCGCTCGTACCAGTCGGCCTCAAGCCGGCCCTTGAAGCCCTCCGGCCGGCGCACGCCGAGCAGGCGGAACAGGAACCACTCGCTCTCGCCGCCCCAGCCGAACCGGCCATGCCGCCCGAACTGCACTCTGCGCAGGGCGGTGTGGCCCTCCTCGGCGTCGCCCTGTATCCACGGCGCCCACAGCACCGGCACCACGCCCAGCTTCAGCACGGCGTTGTCCAGGCGGGTGCGCCAGCGCCGCTCCGAGAGCCGCACGCCGTAGGGGTCGTAGATGGTGGTGTCTTCCAGCGTGGCCCGCTCGGCGGCGAAGGCCCACTCGGGAGTGTGGAAATCGCTGGTGGTGACCAGGGCGTCGCGGAACTCCCAGCGGTAGCCGCGCAATCGGAGCTTCCGCCTGTCCTGGTAGGCGCCCAGTTGCAGGGCCTCGCGGGCGCGGATGTACACGGGGATGTTGCGCTGCTCCTGGATGGTCCGCAGCACGGGGGCGATGACGATGGCCCGCCCGGTGACGAAATCGTAGAAGAGCTCCTCTGCGTGTACCGTGCGCTCGCCCCGGCGCAGCACCACATCGTCGCACAGGTAGGCCCCCAGGATGCGTTCGGGTTTCCCGGGGGCGGGCAGCTTGCCGGCCTTGGTGTAGATGACCGCCGCCCCGGAGCGCATCTCCATGAACAGGTCCTGGTCCGGGGAGCCCTGCGAGAGGTACACGTTGCCCTTGGCGATGGTGACGCGGCGCTTGAGCTTGGGGTTCTTCGGGTCAACCTGCTCTTCGGAGGTGAACTTGTCGGCGCGGAAGGTCACGGGCCGGCGCCCGGGCATCACCGGCAGTCCGGGCCGGGTCGTGGGCGCCGGGCGGGTTCCGACTGGCGGCTTCAGCAGCGGCGGCGGCTGGCGTCGGGCCGGTGGCTGGGCCGCCCTGCGCCGCACCGCCTCCGCGCGCTGATACAGCGGAAAGGAACTCAACTGCCGGGCCTGCTGCAGGCTCACACGCACCCGCAGCGCGCCTTGGTGGTGGATGACATCGAAGATGGAACGGTCCTTCAGCACCGACCCGTCCGGCTCGACCACCTTGGCATCGCCCTCGATGTACAGCTCGATGTCGCGCAACAGGCGCGGGCCGAAAGGCCGCTCCTTGATCCACATCACGGCGTCCCGGCCAGTGAAGCGGCGCGCGCCCAGCCTGAGCGAGAAATTCCCCAACAGGACGTTTACGGTCTGGCCCTTGACCTTGAAGGTGTACATCTGCCGGGCGGTGACCAGGACGTCCTCGTAGGCGTAGCGCCGGGCCGGCTGGGCCCGGCTGGCCGGCGCCAGCCACAGCAGCACCGCGCCGGCCAGGATTACCCCGCTGCATGCCAGCTTCCGCCCGCCGAGCCTCGTCCCTGCCATCCCTTTTCTCGTCCCTGCCAGCAGGATTTCTCTCCCGACCGCGGGCGATTATAGGCCCCGCCCCGGGCAAGTCAAACAGTTGTTCGAGTCGGCATGCTGGTGTATCTTTTCAATGCGGTCAATGGGAAGCAACCAGATGGAACGGAACCTGCAATGAGAGGTGCAACGGTGGACGAACTGGCTTACGCGCTGATCACTCCCTACAGCATCTTCAAGAGCCGCACCGGCGGGATTGTCGCCCGGCTGATAGCCCACTCCCGGGCGAAGCTGGTGGCGGTGCGCATGATGGTCTTCTCCGACGAGTTCCTGGACGCCTACGTGGAGCTGCTGTGCCCGCCGGGGATGGACCCGGCCATGGCCCAGGCCTGGCGGAACTACGTCAACGAGAACCTGCGCAAGGACAACCCCTGGGGGTTCCTGCCCCGCTGCATGCTGCTGTTGTTCTCCGGACCGGACGCGGTCCGGCACCTGAAGGACGATGTCATCGGCAGCTTCACGGAAGAGATCGCCGGCGACACCATCCGCGGCACCTACGGCGACTTCATCCGCGACGCGGAGGGGCGAATCCGCTACTTCGAGCCCGCCGTCATAACCGCGCCGTCGGCCCAGCTGAACGTCGAGCACCTCAAGCTGCTGGGGCAGCACTGCGACAGCGACGGCGGCATCCTCACCGGACGCTGCAAATACCCGCCCGGCAGCAACGTCGAGACCTGCCTGGTCATCCTCAAGCCCGACAACTTCGAAAAACCCATGCGCCGGCCTGGAAGCATCATCGACGTCTTCAGCCGGACCGGCCTGCGCATCGTGGGCGTCAAGTTGCTGAGCATGACCGTCGCCCAGGCGGAGGAGTTCTACGCACCTCTGCGGAAACTGTTCCTCACCCGTTTGAGGCCCAAACTGGCCCAGGAAATCTACGCCCAACTCCACAGCGCCTTTGCCTTCCCCATCACCCAGCACGACGCCGAGAAAATGGCCGACCTGCTCATCGATCGCCACGCCGAGACCGAGTTCAACCGCATCGTGGAATACATGACCGGCCTGAAGCCCGAGGAAATCCAGGACCCCGCCGATAAACGCTCCGCCAGCCGGACCCGCTGCCTGGCCATGCTGTACGAGGGGCCCGACGCCATCAGCAGGATCCGCCGCCAACTCGGTTCGACAGACCCGGCCCAGGCCGAGCCCGGTTCCGTGCGCAGCGAGTTCGGGCGCGACCTGATGCGGAACGGCGCCCACGCCTCCGACAGCGCCGAGAGCGCCGAGCGTGAACGGAAGATCATCGGCATGTGGGCGGAGACCGGCCCCAGCGACGTCAAGATCGCCATCGATGCCTACCTTCAGGGACTGAAGGGATGATCCTCCACCTGCCCGGCGAGTTGAGCATTGCCACGCTGGTCCTGGGTCCGCTGCTGACCAACACGTATGTGCTGGTCCACCATCCGGCCAGACGAGCCGCCCGGGATGCGCCCGCCGGGCCGACCCCGGCCGGGCCGACCTGCTGGCTGGTCGATCCCGGCCTGGAACCCGAGCCTCTGCTGGACTATCTGCGCCACAAGCAGCTCCAGCCTCAGCGCGTGCTGCTGACCCACTGTCACGGCGACCATATCGGCGGGCTCAGCGCCGTAAAGGAGCTCTGGCCGGAGGCGATCGTAGGCGCCCCCTTGGCCGAGGCGGACTGGCTCACCGACCCGGCCCGCAACCTCTCGCTTCCCTTCGGCATGCACGTGGTGGCGCCCGAGGCCGACGAGACCTTCCAGGCCGGCGAGGAGCTGCAAATGGGCGGGCTGACCTGGGAAATACTCGACACAGCCGGCCACAGCCCCGGCGGCGTGAGCTTCTACTGCCGCAGATGCGGGGTCGTGCTGACCGGCGACGCCCTCTTCGCCGACAGCATAGGCCGCAGCGACATCCCCGAGGCCGACGGAGAGAAGCTGCTGCGAAACATCCGCCGCAGTCTGCTGGCCCTGCCGGAGTCCACGCGCGTGCTGCCTGGCCACGGCCCGCCGACGACCATCGGCGAGGAACGCACCTCCAACCCGTTCCTGTAAAACGACCATCCAGTGCGAAGTGCCCAGCTCGAAGTGCGAAGTGAAAAGTGCCAAGGCGGATCGGAGCTTCCGGGACTCTAGATCCCGGGGCGTCGCCGCCATGGCAGTCCGCCCCCCCGGGCGAGCGGTAAGCGCCAATAGGAGGTCACGACACGCCCGCCCTGCCGCCGCCAAAGTTCAATTGACGCGCCGGGCCGGTGCGATATACTGGTGACGGCAACTGGGCCCGCAAGGGCACGCAGGCGAAAGGATACCATGCGGATGGCCGGTGACATCTCGGGCGGTTGGGCAACTGCACTGGCCGGCGTCCGCGCAGGTATCATTCGGGTATCCCACGGGCGGGGTGGCCAGCCTGGCCACCGTGTCATCGCCCTGGTGATCGTAGGCTGCGTGCCTTAGGGCGGGCGATCTCATCGGCCAATCGGCAAGCTGCGGCCCTGAGGCAACAGGAAGGCTTCGGGGCCGTTTTCTTCGGAATCGAGGCGGGCCCGACGGCCAGTCAGTCGCGGTCAGACCGGGCAACCCCCGGGGATGGCCTGCAAGGCCGCGGCCGGCGTGCCGATAGTAAACAAGGCGGAACCATGAGCAAGAAGCCCCGAGTCCTCATCTATGACACGACGCTGCGGGACGGCACCCAGGCCCAGGGCGTCTCGCTGTCGCTGGAAGACAAGCTCATGATCGCCGAGAAACTCGACGAGCTCGGCGTCGATTACATCGAGGGCGGCTACCCGCTGTCCAACCCGAAGGACAAGGCCTTTTTCGAGGCGGTCCGCCGCAGACCCATGCGGCACGCCCGGGTTGCCGCCTTCGGCATGACCCGCCGCAAGAACCGCAGCGCCGCCAGCGACGAGGGCATGCGGGCCTTGCTGGCCTCTGAGGCGCCGGTGGTCACCATCGTGGGCAAGTCCTGGCTGCTTCACGTCCGCGACGTCCTCCGGGCCACGCAGAAGGAAAACCTGGCCATGATAGCCGACTCGGTCGCGCTGATGGTCCGCTCCGGCCGGGAGACCATCTTTGACGCCGAGCACTTCTTCGACGGCTACGCCGACAACCCGGGCTACGCCATGAAGACCCTGGCGGCCGCGGCCGAGGGCGGGGCGTCCTGCCTGGTCCTGTGCGACACCAACGGCGGGTCGCTGCCGCAGACCATCGGCCAGGTCACCGCGGAAGTGGTCCGGGCCTTCCCCGGGCTGACCGTGGGCATCCACTGCCACAACGACTCGGACCTGGCGGTGGCCAACACGCTGGCCGCGGTGGCCGCCGGCGCCCGCCACGTCCAGGGCACCGTCAACGGCATCGGCGAGCGCTGCGGCAACGCCGACCTGATCTCGGTGGTGGCCAACCTGGTATTGAAGTGCGGCTTGAGGTGCCTGAGGAGCAGCTCGCTGGGCCGGCTGACGGAGCTGAGCCGGTTCGTGTACGAGGTGGCCAATCTCCAGCTCCGCGACAACCAGCCCTACGTCGGCATCTCGGCCTTCGCCCACAAGGGCGGGATGCACGTCCACGCCGTGCGCCGGAACACCGCCAGCTACGAGCACATCCCGCCCCAAACGGTGGGCAACCGCCGGCAGACGCTCATTTCCGAGCTGGCCGGGGCCACCACCATCGCCGCCAAGGCCCGCAGGAAGTTCCACATCGACCGGCGCAAGGACCTCCAGCGCAAGGTGCTGGCGGCCGTGCAAAACATGGAGAACGAGGGATATCAGTTCGAGGCCGCCGACGCCAGCTTCGAGCTGCTCATCCGCCGCACCCTGGGCGGCAAGTGGTACCGCCGCTTCTGGGAGCTGGACCACTACCGCTGCGTCATCCTCCAGATGAGCAAGGGCCAGCCCGGCACCGAGGCCATCGTCAAGCTCTCGGTCAACGGCCAGCCCGTACACACCGTCGCCGAGGGCGACGGGCCGGTCAACGCGCTGGACGGCGCCCTGCGCAAGGCACTGCAGGAACACTACCCCGCCATCGACGAGCTGCACCTGGTGGATTACAAGGTCCGCGTGGTCAACCCGCGGGCGGGCACCGCCGCCAGGGTGCGCGTGGTCATCGAGTTCCAGGACCAGCGCCTGGGATACTTCGGCACCGTGGGCGTCGATGAAAACATCATCCATGCCTCCTGGCAGGCCCTCACCGACGCCATCGAGTACAAGCTGCTCAACATGGCGGAGGCAAAACGGGCCGGACGGTAAGGCACCTAGCCATACCGAGCGACTTTGTGAATCCGTGAATCCGTGAATTGGTGAACGCGTGAATTCGTGAACTGGTGAATTCGTGAACCGGTACTTTGTCGAGGGCAACGTCTGGCAGTGGAAGCAGTGACGAGCCAGGAGAGCAACAGAGCAACCGAGACGGTTCAAGGCACTGGACCGCAGCCCGGAGAGCGATAGGGGTGGGCGGGAAGGATTTTGAAGAATTGGAAGTGTACCAAGTGGGACGACGATTCCGCCGGGCCATCTACGCCTTGAGCAGGTCGCTGCCCGAGGCCGAGAGATTCGTCCTGGCCCAACAGATGCGCCGGGCCGCATTGTCCGTGACCAACAACATAGCCGAAGGCCATGGCATCTACACGTTCAAGCAGAACATCGCTTACCTGCATCGCTCTCGCGGCGGCGTTTGCGAACTACGAGGCGACCTCAACGCCTGCGAGGATGAGGGCTACGCCTCTGAGGAGCAATTGCAGCCACTGCGAGCAATGGCCGTCCGGCTCACCAAGCTCATCGATGGCTACATTCGCTATCTACGTGCGAGAATGAACGACTCCTGAAAGCCGACCATGCTGACGATTCGGCAGCAAGCCCACAAGTTCGCGAACCGACAAACAAACGAATCGACTAGCCAACGAGTTCACTAATTCACGAATTCACGAATCAACGAGTTCACGAATGAACGGGTCTGTCGAACCGACACATTGACGGACGTGCCGTGATGGACATGGAGAAGATTTACGATCCCAGGAAAGTCGAATCCGTCATATACGAGCGTTGGTTGGCGGCGGGGGCCTTTCGCGCCGAGGAGGCCGGGGGCGGAAAGGCCTTCAGCATCGTCATTCCGCCGCCCAACGTCACCGACAAGCTGCACGTCGGCCATGCCCTCAACAACACCCTCCAGGACATCATCGTCCGGCACCGGCGTATGCAGGGCTACAACACGCTGTGGATGCCCGGCACAGACCACGCCGGCATCGCCACCCAGACGGTGGTCGAGAAGCGCATCCTGGCCGAGGAGGGCCGGCGCCGCACCGACTTCCAGCGCGAGGAGTTCGTGGCCCGGGTGCAGGCATGGAAGGAGGACTACGAGGCCCAGATCCTCGCCCAACTGAAGGCCATGGGCTGCTCCTGCGACTGGGACCGGACGCGCTTCACCATGGACGAGCTCTGCGCCCGGGCCGTGCGCGAGGCGTTCTTCCGACTGTTCGCCGAGGGGCTGATATACCGGGGCAAGCGGCTGGTGAACTGGGACCCGGCCACCCAGACCGTGCTGGCCGACGACGAGGTGGAACACGAGACCGTCCGAGGACACTTCTGGTACCTGCGCTACCCACTGGCCGAACCGGTGCGCATCGGCGATGAGCTCATCGGCCATGTGACCGTGGCCACCACCCGGCCGGAGACCATGCTGGGCGATACCGCCGTGGCCATCAACCCCGCCGACCCCCGCGCCAAGCACCTGGTCGGCAAGATGGTGCGCCTGCCCATCGTGGGCCGGCTCATACCCATCGTCGCCGACGAGCACGTGGTGCTGCCGGACAGCGACAGCGACGACGAGAAGGCCC
>MVCS01000029.1 GCA_002049885.1 Planctomycetales bacterium 4484_123
GAGTTGAAGACGGCCTCGATGCACTGGGTCAGCACGTCCCGGGCTTCGGTGGGAAACTCGCGCCCGCTGCGCTCGGCGTACAGTTGCATGTAACGCTCGACCAACTCGCGGTAATCATCGACCGAAAGGGGCGCATCGGGGTCTGCCCGGCCCTTGAGGTACTCATCCCGGATGGCGTCGAACCGCCCGGCGTCGATGCCGGCGACGGTCCTGGCGAACATGACCACGAACTGGGCATAGACCTCCCAGAAGGCCAGCGGGTCGGGCTGGGCATCGGCCATCTCGGGGGTCAGGCCGCAGTTGAGAATGGTGTCCATCATGCCGGGCATGGACACGGCCGCCCCGGAACGGACCGAGACCAGCAGCGGCTTGTGGGGGTCGCCGAACTTTCGTCCGGTGGCGGCCTCCAGGCGGGCGAGGTACTCGTCCACCTGGCCGCCAGCGACGCCCCCTTGCCGCCCAGGATGTCCTTGCGCTGGGGGTCGCCCTCGGCCTCGCCGTTACCAAAGAAGTAAATCCACCGCTTGCTCATCGGTCATCTCTTGGGCCGCACGCAGACCAAACCCTTCCTGCCAGTCCCGAAATACAGGTGCGAACCGGCCAGCACCGGCGGGGCGGTGATCCCGCCCAGCCAGGAGGTCCGCATCCAGCGCTTGACCTGCCCGCCGGGCAGTCTCAGCACGGCCAGGTCGCGCTTGCGGCACAGCAGCGCCCGGTCGCGGACCAGCATCGGGGCCAAGCCGGGCAGCACGTCCTTGGCCGATGCCACCTGCTGGCCCTCCCAGGTGCAGATGACGGCCTCGCCGGCGACGGTGGTGGCGGCCACGTGCCGCCGGTCGGCCACCAACGACCCCGCCACCTTGCCGCAACGGATGAAGGTCCTCAACTCACCATCCCACAAGCCCAGTATGGCGATGCCCTCGGCGGTGCCCACCGCCACCAGCTCGCCGCGCCAGATGGGCCCGGTGGTAGGCCCCGCCGGCAGCTTCGTCCGCCACAGCACCCCACCCTCAACAACGTCCAGGGCAGCGGCGGCAGGAGGATCGGCCGTGGCCACCAGGACCAGGTCCTTGGTAAGTGCAGGCCGGCCCACAAGCGCCAGGCCGGTCGTCCGCCAGCTCTCGGCCTCGTCGATGATGCCCGACTGTTCATCGCCGCCGAAAGTCAGACAGCTCAGGCCGTCCGCCGCGTCGGCTACCATCAGCCGGTCGGCACCGACGGCCAGGGCCGCCGGCGCGTCGTCGGCCACGGGCCGCTTCCACACCACTCGACCAGATGCGGCGTCCAGACAGTGGAGGTGCCGACCTTTCTGGCCGGGCCTGCCATCCACGATGAAAACGCACTTACCACGGACGGCGGGGGATTCATAAACGGGATTGGCCGTAGGGTAGAACCACTCCTCCTTGGGCGGCTGGCGGCGCTTCCGGGGCGGGGTCAGCCTGGCCAGTCCGACCTTCTCGCCGGCCTCCACGCCGACATACAGGGCGCCGTCGGCGAGGGCCACGGGGGCGTGGACCTTTGCCGTGGCCGAGGGTTCCTCCGCGGCGGAGTCGGTCTTGGGGTAGCGCCAGGCGAAGCTGCCACGCTCGGGCAGCGGGTCGCGGTCGGCCCAGCCGCTCCGGCCGGGACCGCCGAGGTGGCCGGCCCAGAGGGCGGGCCCCTTCTCCGCCACCGGCGTGCCGATGCACACGAAGCCGTCCGCGCTGGTGCCGACGTACACGCGCCCGCCGGCAACGGCCGGTGAAGACAGGAACGGCCCGGCCGTCCCCACCGCCGCCTGCCAGCGGACGTCGCTGAAGTCCTCGCGGTTCACGGCGTACAGCCGGCCGGTCTCGGTCACGAAGTACACGTGCTGGGCCCCGACGGCAGGGCTGGTGACGATGGGCTCGTGCACGTCCAGCCTATCCACGAGCCGGCCGTCGGTGGTCAGACAGTGGAAGACACCGTCCCGGCTGCCGAAGTAGAGCTTGCCGTCGGCGGCGGCAATGGTGCCCAGGACGGTCCGCTTGAGTCTGTACCGCCAGAGGACCTTGCCGGTCTGGAGGTCCAGTGCCCAGACCTCCCCGGCCGGGCCGAGCCTGGCGTAGGCGGCATCGATCTCCGCCTGGCTGGCGCCGCGCTGCTTCATGCGGCGAACGTGCTTGTCGCGGACGGCCTCAGCCGATTCGATCATGTTGCCGTTGCCCATGCCCACGAAGACCTTGCCGTCGGCGATGGCCGGCGAGCCGAAGACGGGGTACGGCGCCTCGGTCCGCCACAGTTCCTTGCCGGTGGCCGCTTCCACGCAGACTACTGCATGGCCACCCTCGCCCAGGCCGAAATAGACCTTGCCGGCGTGGACGATGGGCGAGGTCTCGCAGTCAGGGTACTTTTCGCCCGGCAGGTGCCAGAGGACGTTTGCCTTGCCCTCCGGGCCGGGCTTCAGGGCAATACAGTACAAGCCGTCGTCGCCGGCTCCGATATAGACCCTCCCCTCGGCGATGGCCGGCGAGCTCTCCACGTGGCTGGCCGTGCGGTACTCCCATAGCTTCTTGCCGGTGGCGGCGTCCAGGCAGGTGATCCGCGCGTCGCGGGTGAAGTGCAGCCCCTCGCCGCAGACCAGGTAGCCGCCCGCCACGGCCGGGGAGGAATACGTCGCCCGGAATCCCTTCGGGGCATACTTCCACACCACCCCGCCGCCCAGTGCGTCCAGGCAATAGATGGCCCCGCGGTCACTGAAGAGCCCCTTGTCGGCGGCAGAGACGAACACGCGGCTGCCCACCACGGCCGGGGAGGAATAGAACGTCTTGAACTCGGTGAATGCCCACTGCACGCCGCCGGCTACGGGGTCGGGTCCGCCGGGCACGGCCCCGCGGCGCTGCGGGCCGCCCCGGTAGGCCCACCAGTCCGCCCCGCTCAGGTCGGTCCGGACCGCCCCGCCGTTGCCCGCCCAGGCGCTGCGCAGGTAGCCCACCCCGTAGATGACCCCGGCCAGACCTGCCAGGAACACCAGCACCGGGAGCTTCTTCCGCCACAACAGTCGGCCCGCCGCCTTCAGCGCCGTCGGCCTGAACATGGCCACCACCGTCCCGGCAATGGCCACCACGATCCCTATCAGGATGGCCGGCAGGACGGTCAGCAGGACCTGGAGCGGGCCGATGAGTATGGGCACCACGGCCAGGCCATCGGCCCGGGCGACGGCGGGAAGCGCCAAGCTCACCCCCCCGGCCGCGACCATCAGCACCAGCCGGGGCCGGCGGCACCGGCGGCCATGGGGCTGTCGCATCCAACGAATAGGTCCTTGCATCTGCTGAGGTCCTCGCGCAGCGGCCCTGGCCGCCGACCTTCCCGCCTGCCTGGCCGTATCCGTCCGAAGCAGCCGGGACGAAAACTTCATTATACACCTTCCGGGGCAAGCCCTGCAATGCAGGCTTCCGCCTGCGCCGGGCTGGCGCTGGCCCGTGCGGGACACAGCGGCGCCACGCCGGGCTGCGCCCTCGGCCCTTCGGCCCTCACCCGGGGCGTTTCTTTTAACCCATCCCGCTGCAAGGGCTACCGCCCTGGAACGGAAAGAACCCCCAGCCCGCCGCGGCAAGGCCCGCGAGGCTGCGGGCGAGGACGGACCGCCTGCGGCAGGGGATGGCTGCCGGCCAACTGGGAGGAGTCACTGCTGGTTGGCCTTCAAGGCCCGGGCTACTTCCGCAGCCGCCTGATACAGCCTCTCCGCCTGCCGTTCCAGGCCCGCCCCCGCCAGGTAGGTCCAGGTCAGGTAGCGCCCGCCGCCGGCGATGGCCCGGCGGATGATGCGGACGCGCTCATCCAGGAGTCGCTGGCATCGCCCGGCCAGCTTCTCGCCCAGCCTAGCCCGCTTGGCGGGATCCAGCAGGGCCTTTTCGATGAAGATGCGGGCCTCGGCCTCCTGGATGCCCTCGCGGAGGGCCTCGAAGCGGACGGTGGCCACCGGCCCATCGCTGCCCGGGGCCAGCAGGTAGGGAGTGGAGTTCCGCAGATACCCGCCATGCCAGGCCTTGTTCTCGGGGTAACGCCCGAGGACGGTCAGCCGGCGCCCGCCCTTGCTCTTCAGGACCGGCCAAAAGTCTGCCCCGCAGCGCCCTATACCGCGCAGGCCCCGCCGGCCCGGGCCGGGCGAGACCAAGGCCGCCTCCATGCCGATGCGGTAGCAGCCCAGGGCGAAGTTGGTGCGGATGCCATACCCGATGGCGCCGCAGCCGTAGCGGGGAAAGACCACCACCAGGCGAGGGCACTTCCAGCCATGGTAGCGCTTCTCGGCCGGATCGGGCGCGGCGCCGACCCCCCAGACGGCCGAGGCGTATCCCACCGGCTGGCCGTGCAGGTTCCTGGGGACGGTGTGCGAGCTGGAGACCCACGGCGCTTCGGGCGCTGCGGCGCGGAGGTCCTCGACGGCATCCTTATTGGGCCGGCGGTCGCCGCTGATGCCCACCATCATGGCCCCTGCCAAGCCGTGGCGCTGGAGGACGCGGCGCAGGCCGGCCAGCACCGGCTTCCAGAAGGCCCGCGATTCGGGCGTGCCCCACTTGGGGCCTGCCGCCGCTGCGGGTCGCCGCGTCCCGGCGTCGATGACCGTGAACGGCACGCCAGTGTTGTCGGCGTACTTGTATTTGTCCATGCCGAAGTACTTCGAGCCAGTGCCCACGTCCCAGCAGTACAGGCAGACCACGGGGACCTTGTCCAGGTGACGGATGGCCGTGGCGATATAGCGCTCCACGATGCTGAAATCGAGCTGCCACGGCCCGCTGGCCGGGGCCGAGCCCGTCGCCGCCGGCCGGCTCACCCATCTGACCATCGAGTGCTCGTTGCCGAAGTACGTCCGGGCCAGCACGGGGATGTAAATGGTCTTCACGCCCAACCGGCCCATGAGCTCGAAAGAGCGGTCGATGAGTTTCCAATGCTCCTCGGACCACATGGGCAGGCCGTACCTGATCGCCAGGGTATCCGGCGACTGGACCAGCCCCATGAAGCTGACGAACTCTTTGGGGTCCGGCAGCGCCCAGGCGGCGACGGTTAGGATGACCGGGACCTCCACGGGCGTCAGCCCCCTGGCGGCGATGGTGAGCCTGCCGGTGTACTTTCCCGGCTTGGCATCACGAGGGATGTGAACGGTCAGCCAGACCGGTACGACGGCCCCGCCGACCTTGGGGTCGGTGGGAACCTGTTGGGGTGGTTTTTCGGCCAGGCCGTCGAAGCGCCGCAGTCCGCGGGCATAGGCCGGCGCCGGCCTGCCCCGGTCGCTTTCGTTCCGGCTGGCGGCGTGGTCGGTACGCAGACCATAGCGGACCTCGAGTGCCGTGGCGGGGATGACCGCGCCATCAGGCCCGGTCAGCGCCGCCGCCTCCGCCCGCAGGCCCACGACAGGTCGGTCCGAGCCGACGACCACCTTGCCCGAAAAGCTGCCGTTCCGCGTGCCCGCGATGCAAATGGGGCGGAGCGGCTCGTTGGGGTCGCCGTAGTCGGCGTTGTGGACCGACAGGTAAGTCGGATGGTTCCAGATCTGCCAGCCGCCTGGCCGGGCCACGTTCGGCACGGCTCCCCGGCCGGTCAATTCGAGCACCTCCAGGGCGACCGTATCCCACATGAAATACCGGCCGGCCTCTTTGAACTTGGAAGTATAGAAGAGCTCCGAAATTGGCGCGCGGTGCAGCTCGACGGCCAGGACGTTGGTACCTCTGCGCAAGGCCGAGGCGGGCACCTTTACCTCCAGCCTCCGCTGGCGGAGGGCAAAGCGGTCGCGGTACTTCTCCGGGTCGCCGAAGCCGACCCAGCGCAACAGGTACCCGTCAGGCCTGAGGTAGGCCTCGTCAGGGTAGTCTTGGGCTGGCGTCAGCGGCCGGAGCTTGCCCGCAGGCAGGTGGCCGCGGAAGACTTCCGCGCCGTTGACGTACACCACCGCCCCGCCGCGATAGCTCAGCCTGAGGGTAAGCTCGGCGGCGCGAGGGTCGGGCACGTGGAACTTCCCCCGAGCGCATATCAAGGCCACCTCGCGCGTGCCGCGAGTGAACATCGGGGGTCTGGCGCGAGGCCAGGACGAGTCATCGAAATCGACCGAGGTCCACTCACCGGGCGGGGGTTGGGTGCCGGTCGGTTCAGCCACCGCGGTCAACTTGGCCTTGCCCCGGCTGCGCCAGGTAACTCGGCAGAACTCGACCTGACCCGATTTCCGGCGGACCAGTACCGTCCGCCAGGTAAAGTGAAATCGCAACGGCGTGCGGTTGTCGAGCACGACCCGGACGGCGGTTGACCCCTCGCCGGCGGGGCCCGGCCGCCAGACAGCCAGCGTTGTCAGCAATGCCAAGACATGCATGTATCGCGACACGGCTGTATGCTCTCGCTCCCAGGGCAGCGCCGCCAAGCCCCGGACGAGCTGGTGGCAGGGATCTTTACCGGCCTCCTGGTCCTTGGGGAAATCGGTCAAAGACGGGCTTGCCGCCCGCCGACCCCGCCAGAGCGGCCCACGACGGGCCTGGGCGTTTTCCTTGCTCTTTTCGGCACCAGCCCCATCATGCATCTCACCGCTGGCCCGGTGCAATGCCGCAGATCTGGCTTGTCCATAGAGACATCGGCCGGGGCAAAGCAGCTGCGCCCGCTGGAATTCACCGGCGCAGCTTCCCTTCACCCCGGCCGATGGTCGCGATGATGTTGCTGGCGTCTATCCCGCCAGCTTGTACACGCCGCGCTTGACCCGCTGGAAGCGTTCGTCGGTCAGCAATGTCTTGGCGACGATGGCGTAGAAGTCCTTGCTGTGACTCTTGTACCCGGCGGCGGTGACGGCCTTCACCACTTGTGTGACGCTCAGACCGTTCTTGGCCTTGGCCAGGACCTGGCTGATGTAGGCGGCCAGGGGCTTGCCGGTGGCCCGCCGGCGCACCACTCTCTTGCGAGTGACCTTCTTGCCTCCACGTCGAGAGGCCGGCTGGCCCTCCAGCACGGCGATCCGTCGCTCTACCGATTGCAGCTCCTTGGCCAAACGTGTCCTGCGAGCGCGCAGCGTCGCCAGTTGACGTTCCTTCGCCGCCAGTTCGCTGCGAAGTTGACTGATGCTCTTTACCGGCATGGTTGTCTCCTGTATCCAGACCTTACGCTAACCCAAGGGTCCTGGTTCCGTTTCCTGTCTTGCTCACCTGCTGCTGGAGGTGGATTGAGAACATCCGGTTGGCATGAAGTCGGATGGCTTCCCTACACGCATGCTATTCGACACTCCATACCATAGTCTTGTATGCGCCAGCCCATACCTTGGCAAGGAAAATATCCAGGCAGAGTACACATTCAAGAGTCCTAGCTCGACAACCGGCCACGCCTTCGCCGGCCGATCCGGCCGTCGCACCCGGCCATACCCTGGCGGGCAGAATCGGTGCTGATATAATCAGCCATCCGCTTGAGAAGCGCGTGGAGGTGGCCATGCGAGGTGTTGCATTGGTGGCATGGATGTGGCTGTGGGGCTGCATTGTGGCCCCGGCAACGGGCATCGCAGCTCCACCGGCCACCACCAGGCCCGCGCCACCGAGGACCGTCCGCTGGCACAGCTCGCAGCAGCCCGCCGCCGCCGAGGCGCGCAAGACCGGCCGGCTCTTGGTGGTGGTCTTCCACGACCCGACCCACCCGGCCAGCCAGGCCTTCGAGGAGATGACCCTTTCCGACCCGGCCACGCGAGAGTTCCTGGCCGACTTCATCGCCGTCAGGCTCGATGCCACGAAGGGCGAGGGTAAGCGGCGCCTGGAGAAACTGAAACTGGGCGAGGCCCCGCTGACGTGCGTGTACTCCCCGCAGGGTCAACTGCTGGACAGCATCCCCGGGTGTATCATACCAGCCGGGAGGTTCTGCCAACGGCTGGCGCGCAGCGCGGCCTACTGGCGGGCGGCTACGAGCAGGCCGTTCGACCCGGCCGCTCGCTGGCGGGCCGTCCAGGCCCGATTGAAACTCTCGACCCGCGCCCAAGCAGCCGCGGAAATCGACAAGTTGCTGAAGCTGCCGACAGAGAAACTGCCGAAGGACGTCACGCCGGCCAAGCTGCACTTGGCCAAGGGCATGGCGTTGCTGCGCTCGGCGCCGAAGCAAGCCGAGGCGCACCTGAACAAGGCGCGGTCGCTGGCCGCGGGCGACGCCGATACCTCCGCGCAGGCGCTGCTCACGCTGGCGGAGCTGTACGACCGCACCGGGCGAACCAAAGCTGCCCACGAGCTGTACGGCCTGTACATCGCGCGCTTCCCGCGCGCCGGCGAGGTGGGCCGGGCCTACTGTGCCAAGGCTGTTCTGGAATGGGTCGGACTGAACGACCAAAACCGGGCGCGGAAGACACTGCGAGAGTTCCTCAGCCGTTACCCGGATGACACACACGCCATCAGGGCCAGGGGCATGCTGGAGATGATCGGCCGGGGCAAGGCGAAGGACTCGAAAGAATGAGTGAATTCCGCACGGAGAGCGACTCACTGGGACAACTGGCCGTGCCGGCGGGGGCGCTGTACGGCGCCCAGACGGCCCGGGCGGTGGCGAACTTTCCCATCAGCGGCTGGCGGATGCCGCGGCCTTTCATCGCCGCCCTGGGGATGATCAAGCGGGCCGCGGCCATAGTGCACAAACAGGCCGGCAGACTGGACGGCGCCATCGCCGACGCCATCATTGCCGCCGCCGGTGAGGTCGTCGAGGGCAAGCTCGACGAGCACTTCGTGGTGGACGTCTTCCAGACCGGCTCCGGCACGTCCTCCAACATGAATGCCAACGAGGTCATCGCCAACCGGGCGATCCAGATTCTGGGCGGGCGGCTCGGTTCCAAGAGCCCGGTGCACCCCAATGATCACGTCAACATGGGCCAGTCGTCCAACGACGTGATCCCCTCGGCGACGCACGTAGCGGCGGCACTGGCCGTACGGACCGAACTGATTCCGGCGTTGAAAGGCCTTCGGTCGGCCCTGGCGGACAAGGCGAAGCAGTTCGACGGGATCATCAAGGTGGGCCGGACCCACCTCCAGGATGCCGTGCCCATCCGTTTGGGTCAGGAGTTTTCGGGTTACGCTGCCGCCCTGGACGACGCCTGCGAGGCCTTGGAAGTGGCAATGGCCGCGCTGTGCGAGCTGGCCATCGGCGGCACGGCCGTGGGGACAGGCCTGAACGCCCCGGAAGGCTTCGCCGAGGCGCTCTGCCAGCAACTGGCGGCGTGGACCAAGCTGCCATTCCGGCCCGCTTCGAATCACTTCGCCGCCCACACGATTCCGGCGGCCGCAACGCAGACATCCGCGGCCACGCGCACCGCGGCGGTGGTGCTGTCAAAGATCGCCAACGACATCCGCTGGCTGGGCTCCGGCCCGCGCTGCGGCCTGGGCGAACTAGTGCTCCCGGCGGTGCAGCCCGGCAGCTCCATCATGCCGGGAAAGGTAAACCCCGTAATCCCCGAGGCGGTCATCCAGGTCGCCTGTCAGGTGATCGGCAACGACGCGGCCATCACCGCGGCAGCAACGGGCGGCGTAGGCAGCATACTGGAGATGCACACGGCCTGGCCTTTGATCGCCTGCAACCTGCTGTGCAGCGCCTCACTGCTAAGCAACGCCGCAAAGGTCTTCCGCGCCAAGTGCATCGCCGAGCTGAAGGCAGACGAGGCCCGCTGCGCCGAACTCGTGGAGCAGTCCTTGATGCTGGCCACGGCCCTGGTGCCCAGGATAGGCTATGATGCCGCCGTCGAGATCGCCAAGGAG
>MVCS01000030.1 GCA_002049885.1 Planctomycetales bacterium 4484_123
GCCCTCGGGCTACTTCTTCGGTGTCAGGCGGTTGAGCAGGTCGGCGAGGATGGCCCGCTCGAGGGCATGGTCTCGGCCTATGGTGGTCCAGGCCTGCTGCTGTTCGGGGCTGAGGGCCTGGTCGGCCATGGCATCGTGGGCGGGGTGTTCGGTATCCACGGTGATGGGCCGGACGGCGCGGTACACGTCGGCCTCTTGTCGCTGGAGCTGTACGCGGACCTCGGCGACGACCACGCCGCTTTTTTCGCGAATGCGCAGCCGGGCGAGTTTGCGGGCGGGGGTGGCGCTGATGATCCGGCCCGGGCCTACCCGGGCGGGGGTAGGTCGGCCTACGATTTCCCCGGTGGCCGGGTCGGCCGAGGCTATGGGGAAATACTGGGCGAAGACGGCCTGGGCCTCCTGATAGGCCTTGGCGTAGGGCACCTGGGCCAGGGGCTGGCTGCGATACCGCGCCGTCTCGCAGCCCGCCGTCAGGGCGGCAGCAAACATCACGCAGATCAGCAGTGCTCGTTTCATGACCGGCTCTCCCGACTGGACGGCGTGACCAAGGGTATCGCCTGGTGACGTCGGCGTCAATGCGGTCGCCGTACTGTCTCGGCGGGCGCTTGTGCTATTCCTCGTCGGTCCGGCCGATGGTGTAGTTGGGTGCCTCGTGGGTGATGGCGATGTCGTGGGGGTGGCTTTCGATAAGCGAGGCGTGGCTGACGCGGATGAACCTCGCCCGGGTGCGTAGTTGCTGGATGTTCTCGGCGCCGCAGTATCCCATGCCTGCCCGCAGCCCGCCCACGAGCTGATAGACGAACTCGGCCAGTGGGCCGCGGTATGGCACTCGGCCTTCGACGCCCTCAGGGACAAGTTTCTCGCGCTGTCGGACGCCGCCCTGGCCGTAGCGGTCCGAGGAGCCGGCGACCATCGCCCCCAGCGAGCCCATGCCACGATATACCTTGAAGCGCCGGCCCTTGAAGATGATGGTCTCGCCGGGGCTTTCGTCCAGGCCGGCGAAGAGGCTGCCCATCATGACGGCCGATGCCCCGGCGGCGATGGCCTTGGTGATGTCGCCACTGTGGCGGATGCCGCCGTCGGCGATGACCGGCGCGCCGTGCTGGTCGGCCACCTGGGCGCAGTCGTGGACGGCGGTGATCTGTGGCACGCCCACGCCGGAGACCACGCGCGTGGTGCAGATGGACCCGGGCCCGATGCCGACCTTTATGGCGTCGGCGCCGGCGGCGATGAGATCGGCCGCTCCGGCGGCGGTAGCGACGTTGCCGGCGATGACGTCGATGTCGTGTTCGGACTTGATATGTTCGACGGTGCGGAGGACGTTCTCGCTGTGGCCGTGGGCGGTATCGACCACCAGCACGTCCACGTCGGCGTCGATGAGCATGCCGACGCGGTCGTGGTCGTGGACGCCGACGGCGGCCCCCACGCGCAGCCGGCCACGGGCGTCCTTGCAGCCAAGGGGGAACTGCCGCAGGCGCTCGATGTCACGCATGGTGATCAGCCCGGCCAGCTTGCCCCCTTGGTCCACCAGCAGCAGCTTTTCGACCTTGTGTCGGTTGAGAATTCGCTCGGCCTCATCGAGGGTGGTCTGGGGCGGGGCGGTGACCAGGTTGGTCGAGGTCATGACTTCCCGGATGGGGCGGTCCTGGGTGAGAAACTTCATGTCGCGGCGGGTGAGGATGCCCACCACGGTCCCGTCGGGCGTGATGATGGGGAAGCCTGAGATGTTGTGCTCGGCCATCTTTCTGCGGGCCTCGGCGGTGGAGGCGTCCGGCGGCAACGTGACCGGGTCCACGATGATGCCGTTCTCGCTGCGCTTGACCTTTTCGACCTCGCGGGCCTGGGCCTCGGGGGTCATGTTCTTGTGGATGATGCCGATGCCGCCCTCCTGGGCCAGGGCGATGGCCAGGGCGGCCTCGGTGACGGTGTCCATGGGCGCTGAGACCAGGGGGATGTTAAGGCGGATGCGGCGGGTCAGGTCGGTGGCGGTGTCCACGTCCCGGGGCACCACGGCCGAGCGGGCCGGCAGCAGCAGCACGTCGTCAAAGGTTATACCATCGCCGACGATCCTGTCCATGGTGAGACCTCCTGAGGGGGATGTGGCAACCGCGTTCTGCCGGGCAGCGTCTGGCACATTGGTTGCCAGCCGAAGATAAGCACTCAGTCGCCCGGCAGTCAACATCAAAACTGTGCTTCCGGGCCCCGGCCGGCAGTTGGGCGCGGTCCCCCTGCAGCGTGGTCAGGTTTCGTTGCTCGGCCACTTGTCGCGGTAGTCGATCATGGGCACGGGCGAGACCACGCTGGTGGCTATGTTGGCCAGGTGGGCGGCGACGCGCTTGTAGAATCGTGCCAGCAGCACGTAGGCGACGGCCTCGTCCGGGGCGATCTTGTCCTTTCCGGCCAGGAGTTGGCGGATGATGTCGTCGCAGCGGACGCAGGCCCGGCCGGCGACGTCCAGGACCTTGCGGGCGGTCTTCTTCTTGGCCTCGACGAAGGCGGTCTTGGCCTCGTCGAACAGCGGCAGGACCGCCCGGCGGATGTCTTCGAGGGTTTGGGAATAGCCCGGGTCGGAGAACTCGCGCTGGTAGAAACGGGCCACCTCGAAGATGTTCTTGCAGTAGTCCCCGATCCGCTCGGCGTCCTTGACGACGCTCATGAGCACCAGGCAGGCGCTGAGGTCCGCCCGGTGGCCGAGGCTGAGGCGGGTGACGATGCCTTCCCGGACCTTCTGTTCGATGCGATTGATCTGCCTGTCCCTGGCGTAGAGGTCGTCGGCGACTGCGCTCCAGTCGGCCTGGCGCAGCAGGGCGGTGGAGGCCTGCTGGAACATCCACTTGCCGGCATCCAGCATCTCGCCCAGTTGGCCGATCATTCCCGCCAGGGCGTCCGTGCCTCGCAGCGCCTCGATTATCTCTTTCAGCATGGCGTCACCTCCGCGACTGTCGCGGTTTGTCCGCAGCTTGAGCTTACCGGTTCACCAGGACGATGACCACAATCGGCAGGACGAAAAAGATCACGAGTATGTAGGCGGCGGCCAGCAGTCGCCGCTTGGCCGCCCGCTTGGCGAAGCCGCTGGCCAGCGAGATGGGAATCCACTTTGCCGGCCAGAAGATGCAGGTGCCGAACACGTTGAACAGCAGGTGGCCGAAGGCCACCGCCAGTCCGGCCCCCGCGGCGGCCTGAACGGCCGGGCCCGCACTCGCGGCCAGCGCCGCTGCCGCCAGGGCCGCCAGTATCGCCGTGACCGTCGTGCCGATGTTCGCGCCCAGTGTGTAGGGGAAGATCTGCGGCAAGGTCAGCACCCCGGCGCCCACCAGCGGCACCACCAGCGATGTGGTCACCGAGGAGCTCTGGATGGCGGCTGTGGTCAGCAGGCCCACGACGAAGGCAGTAGCCCCGTTGCGGAAGAGCGTCCGGCTGAACAGGCCGCTGAGGCGGTCGCGCAGCAGGCCCTGGAGCATCTTGACCAGTATCACCAGGGCCACGAGCAGCAGTGCCACGGCCAGGACGGCGGTGGCGGCCCCCGCGACCGTCTTGGAAAGTCCCAGCCAGCCCTGGAGCAATGCGTCGCAGCCCCTGGCCAGGGGGACGACGGCCTGCTTGACCAGGTTGAACTTACGGGGGTGGGGGGTGAAGAAGGCCGCCCCGCCCAGCCACCCGGCCAGGGCCTTGGCTGGCCGGGAGATCAGCCCGAAGCCGACCTCCAGCGGCAGCAGCACCATCACTGCCAGGACGTTGAAGAAATCGTGCACTATGGCCCCGCCCAAGGACCTTCGAAACTCCCCCCGACGGCGCAAGTGCACCAGCGAGACCAACGTGTTGGTTACCGAGGTGCCGATGTTCGCGCCCATGACGATGGGGATGGCCGTGGCCAGGCTCATCTGGCCCGCCGCCACCAATCCGACGGTGAAGGAGGTCGTGAAGCTGCTGGACTGGACCAGCGAGGTGATAAGGACACCCACGCACAACCCGGCCAGCGGGTGTTCGGCCAGGGCAAAGGCCTTGTCGAGGTGCGCCTTGCTCTGAGGGACCTTGGCCACGGTCTTCAGGCCGTGGCCCATGAGGTTGATGGCGGCGATGAACAGATACACCGCCAGCAGGGCCGTGAGGCCTTGGGCATAGGCCTTCGCCCGCCCCGCGGCGGGTGGCCGGCCCAGGGCAGGTGGCTCGGCCTGGTGGGGGGGCTGAACCTGTTGCGGTTGGGACATCCTCTTACCTTGCTAGCCTTGCGTGTTCTGCGCGGTCCGTCTCGGAGCCGCTGGCCCTCCAACCGATGCCGGGCGCTCACGTCGGCCGGGGGCCCCCGCGGGGGCTGGGCCCGTAGGCCGGGGTGGCCAGGCCCCAGGCTGCGACGAGCTCGGCCAGCCGGTCCAGGATAACCCCGCGGGCCACCTGGCGAACAGACTCAGCCGCCAGCTCATCCTCGAGCTGGCCTGCCAGGAACCTCGCCACCGCCTGGCCCAGCTTCCACTTGCTGATGGCCTGTTGGACCAGCCACTGCTTGGACCAGCTTGTCTTGAGGCCAGGCCGGTGGTGCAGGGCGAGCCGGCTGCGGAGCCTCACGCGTGCGGCGTGGTGGCTTTCCAGGCATTCGGCGGCCCGGGCAAGTCCGGCTGCCCGCAGGGCGGTCAGGGCCATCTCCAGCAGGGCGGCACTGCTGAGGCAGCGCAGGCGTCGGCGTGCCAGGTAGAACTCGATGGCCCGGCACAGTGTCTCTGCCAGCCGGATGCCACTGCCCTGGCCGCCGAGCGCCCGCAGCAGGCAGCCCCGAAGCTTCCGCCGGTCGAACGGCTCGGGCTGGCCGTCACGTTTGAGGACCCAAACCGTCCTTGATCTGGCCAGTGTGAATCTCCCTATTCCTGGGCGCGCTGCATCGGTTGCGCCTATTGGTGCTGTCCTCGTTGCTCGTCTGTGAACAGTTCCTGTTGTCCGGGCGCCTTGGGCGGGATCTGCTGGGCCTCCCGGGCCTCTTCGATGAACTCGCCCACGTCCTGGAACTGGCGGTACACGCTGGCGAATCGGATGTAGGCCACCTTGTCCACGTCGCGGAGCAGTTGGCTGACCACTTCGCCGATGAACTCAGAGGGGACCTCCTTGTCGTACTGGCTGAAGATGGCGTCCTCGGCGGCCTGGACGATTTCGAGGAGTTGCTCGTCGCTGACCTGGCGCTTGTAGCAGGCCTTTTGAAGGCCGGCGAGGACCTTTTGGCGGTCGTAGGGGACGCGTGAGCCATCCCTTTTGATGACGGTGACCCTGGGGGTCAGGTCGGGGCGCTCGTAGGTGGTGAACCGTCGGCCGCAGAGGAGGCACTCCCGCCGCCGGCGGACGGCCCGTCCGCCTTCGCTGCTGCGCGAGTCCACCACCTTGTCGTTGTCGCCGCCGCAGAACGGACACTGCATCTTGGCGCCCTTTGGCCGGGTGCCGCCGGCTGGCACGATATATGGGGCCGGAGAAGAGCGTAGGACGCGAGATGTTGGCCGTCAAGTCATTTTGTCAGACTGACCGGCGGCCTCTCGCCGAAGAGCAGGTGCACCAGGAACACTGGCGAATCGGAGCTGGCCTTGATGGCGTCGGCCTTGAGCCGGGGGCCCCGACTGTAGCCGTAGCTGCTGCGGCGGGCGAAGGAGCGCTTGGCTCGGGCGGCCCACTCGGCCAGGACGGTGGGGCTGACAAAGACGCTACTGCCGCCGCCGGGGGCCTGCGGGTCGTCCCGGGCCGTCAGCAGGCCGGCGAAGGTCTGTCCGGCGAAGGCCACGCCCATGGCCTCTCCGGGCAGCAGGCCGCCTGACAGTTGCACCCCGTCCGGTCCCACGGAGAGGACCTTGACCTCCCCCGTGCGGATGCCGGTACCCATTTGCCGGTAGGAGTTGGCCGCCCGGACGATCAGCCGCTGGCCGACCTTCAGGGCGGCGGGCTTGGCCAGGTCCACCGGCTTGAAGCGGGCCCCGGGCACGGTGAAGGTGGTCAGCGGCAGCGGCAGCTTGCCCTTGGCGGGGCGGTAGCTGCTGGCGCGGGAGGCCCGTGCCGGCAGCAATGCCTCGGGGCTGAGCTGGACATAGGCCAGCTCAGCCCCGCTTGTCGCCGTGGCGTCCACCAGCAGTGTGCACGGGCCCACCGGGACGCCGATGGTCTGTCTGGCCACGAGGCGGTCGTAGGGGGGCAAGGGCAGGCTGTCGTTCCGGCTGGTCCAGACCTTGCCGGGCATCAGCCAGGGAATGCCACGACTGTAGGTGCGGTAGCGGGCGGGGGGCTGCTCGTAGCGGTTCAGCAGGTCCCGTGCGCGGCGGCAGGCGGGGTGGTTCAGGGACGTCCCCGGCACCTGGGCGATGGCGTCCTGGAGGGCCTTGAGCGTCTGGTAGGTCTCGTCCCGGAGGCGCAGAGAGATGGCGAACTCCTCCAGGGCTCGCAGCGGCCTCTTCAGCCCGCTGAGGGCCAGGCCCCGGCCCTGGTGGAAGGCGGCGACGAGCGGGGCGGCCTGGGCACAGCGGCGGAAGTGCAGTTCGGCCTTTTGGTACTCGCCGGCCCGCAGCTCAACGCAGGCCAGCAGGAATTCGCCGATGAGGGAATCGGGCCAGACCTTTGCCGCCGCCCGGAGCAGTTCGAGGGCTTCGGCCTGGAGTTTTCGTTTCCGTCTGCGGTCGGCGCGGGTCCGGCCGTAGATGCGATTGGCCTGGCGGACCTTGTCCGCCGCCTGACGCAGTTTCTGCTCGAAGACGGCCCGGCGGCGGCGCTGGTCGTCGCGGCTCAACCACAGGGCACCGCACTTGCGCTTCCGGTCGTGGGCCATGGCCCGCCACTGTGCCAGCTCGCGCCGAGTGCCTTCGGTGACCATGCCCGGCGGCAGCAGCTCGACACGGCGGGCGAGCATGAAGACGACCGGTTCGGGTAGGGTGACCTGGCCCTGGTTCCAGCGGACCGAGGGACAGATGGGGCTGGTTTGTTCGGCGGGCTCGGGCCGGGGCACCACCGCCGTGGGCTGGGTGGGGGTGCCGGCCTTGCCGATGTAGATTACCTCGGCAGCGTCTATCAGCACGGTCCCCAGGGCCATTTCCACTTTGACCTTCTGTCCTTCGCGGGTGACCTTGCCGACCAGTTTTCTGCCGTCACGGAGGTACACGGTCTCGGCGGCCGAGGGGCGCGCCCCGGCGAGGGCGAGGATCAGAGCGGCGGTGCATGCCAGCAGGTGGAGTCTGTTCATGGCGAAACCTTTGGCATTGGTCGGGCCGGCCCGGCCGCCAATGATTGTAACGTCTCCGGCGGGCCTGCGTATCGGCGGGGGCGGCCAGCTTGACCGCCGCGTGGCTGGGCCATAGGATAGCCCGCCCATGAAGGTCCGCCCGTATCAACTCAGCCAGATCAAGGTGGATGGCCTGACGCTGTTGGGCTACAGCGTGGCGGGGGAGGAGTCGGTGGTCATCGTGCCGGAGCTGGACGTGGTCTTTGACATCGGCAAGTGTCCGCGGGAGGCGCTGCGGATCAACCACGTGTTGCTCAGCCACGGGCACATGGACCACGCCGCGGGGGTGGCATATTACTTTTCGCAGCGCGATTTCCAGGGCATCGCCAATGGCGTGGTGCTGGTGTCCAAGGCCCTGGTGACGCCGCTGGAGCGGCTGATGGAGGCGGTGGCGGGGGTGGAGGGCCATCCCTCGCCGCACAAGTTCGTGGGCATGGGCCACGGCGACGATTACGAGATCCGCCGCGGCCTGGTGGCCAGGGCCTTCAGCACCCATCACCTGGGCAGCTCTTTGGGTTTCGCGGTCATCGAGGTTCGCCACAAGCTCAGGCAGGAGTTTGCTGGCCGGACGGGCCCGGAACTGGTGGCCCTGAAGGCCCGCGGCGTGGAGATCACCAGGCGGGTGGAGCTGCCGCTGGTGGCCTACCTGGGTGACACGGCCAAGGCGAACTATTCCGAGTTGCCCTACGTGCGCGAGGCGAAGGTACTGCTGGTGGAGTGCACTTTCTTCGATGCCGACCATCTCAGCCGGGCCCGCGCCGGCCGGCACCTGCACGTGACCGACCTGCCGGCGGTACTTGAGGGCACGAAGAACGAGAGGATCGTCCTGACCCACGTCACCCGCCGGACGCACCTGCCGGAGGCCCGCCGGCTGCTCAAGCAGGTCCTGCCGGCGGAGGTTCGCGACCGCGTGACCTTTCTGATGTCCTGGAAGCACGTCCAGGAGGACTGAGCCCCTGAGCCCGTTGTTTGTGCAAAAGCTCCCCCGTTTTGGGCTCAAATCCGGTATGATATAGGTAGCTTGCTTGGAGGTTTGGAAGGGCCGGCCGATGAGTCCGCAGGCCGGGCTGTCTAGCAGGTCCGCTCGGTCTTCCTCATCGCCGGCCAGGCAAGGGTCATCCGGGTGCAGATGCGCGGAGGCACGATGAGTACACCGCCCGTTGCTGTTCTGGAAGCGCTTGAGCCTCGTGTCCTGCTCAGCGGCGACGTGGTCATCAGCCAGTTCATGGCCATCAATGACAGCACCATCGCCGACGAGAACGGGGAATACTCCGACTGGATCCAGCTTCACAATGTCAGCGACTCGGAGGTGGACCTGGCGGGGTGGTTCCTGACCGACGATGCTGATGACCTGGCCAAGTGGTCCTTTCCCGAGGTCACGGTGCCGCCGGACGCGTATCTGCTGGTGTTTGCCTCCGGCAAGGACCGGGCGGTGGCGGGCCAGGAGCTGCACACCAACTTCAAGCTCAGCGGCGGCGGGGAATACCTTGGCCTGGTGCGCCCGGACGGGGTGACTGTCGAGCACGAGTACGCCCCCCAGTTCCCGCCACAGCAGCCTGATGTGCCCTACGGCGTGGAGGTCGGCACCGACATCATCACCCTGATCGAGCCGGGTGATACGGCTTACGTGAAGGTACCCACCGCCGACATCCCGGGCTGGACCGAGCCGACCTTCAACCACGGCTCCTGGACGGCCGGTCCCACGGGTATTGGCTATGATGCCAAGTATGCCCATCACTACGAAGGTACCATGACGCTCATCGATCCCGGGGCCACGGTGAAGGTCCTGGTCCCGTCCGACAACAGTGTGGCCAATACCTGGTACAAGAGGGATTTCGACGACTCGGCCTGGACCACCGGCAGCACCGGGGTGGGCTTCTCGCTCGACGGCAGGTACGACAGCATGATCGGGATGAACGTCCAGTCGGCGATGTACGGCGTCACCCCCAGCGTGTACATGCGAATCGAGTTCGAGGTGCCCGACCCGGCACGGATTATGGGCTTGTGGCTTCACATGAAGTACGACGACGGGTTCGCGGCCTATATCAATGGGGTCTTCGTGGCCGGCAGCAGGAATTACGACAGCCCCCTATGGTGGGACTCGTCGGCCACCAGCACCCACGACGGCAGCGGCGACTACGTGGAGTACGACGCCTCGAACGTGGCCGCCGACGACGGCGACTTACTCATCCTGCCGCGCCTGGAGGCCGTCACCGGGGAGCCCTACTATGCCTACGGTGATCTCATCGGCACGGACGTGCAGGACGAGAT
>MVCS01000031.1 GCA_002049885.1 Planctomycetales bacterium 4484_123
GGGGATGCGGACGGCCAGGACGCTCTCGTCCATGCCGTCGGCGAAGACGCCCAGGAAGCTGTCCAGCCCGTCCCAGACGGCCTGCGGGTCGGCATCCAGCAGCAGTCGGGGCTCGAGCGGTTCGATCAGGGCAGGGCGGCGACGTGCCTGAGCATTCTTCGTGGCCATAGACGGTCTCCAGGGGGCAGAAAACCACGTTTTCGATCTACTGGTGCCGTCCTTGGCCTCTCGGGGTCCGTCCTGCGTGACCTCCCGTCGGTGCAACAGTGCAGCGGAAAGGGAATGAGCCTGCTTGCGACGTGAGCACGCCCGCATTCAGCGCTGCCATCGACTGAGCATGTATCTATTATACGGGGCCCCCGAAAGCTGACAACGGGCAAAAGGGTCACCGTGTCGTGGGGCCGTGCCGGCCCTTGCCGGCGGCTCTGCCATGCTGCTGATGCAGGCCATCCCCGGTGCCATCGGCGCCGGCGACGAGATGATCTGCGACCCCCTGGTGCAGTTCCACGGCATCGCCTGCCTGCACAACAATGTCGTGCCGGTCTGGGCCGACGTCAGGCCCGACAACCTTCTCATGGACCCCGACTCGGTGGAAGAGCGCATCACCAGTCGCACCAAGGCCATCTGGGTCACCCACCTGTGGGGCTTCCCCGCGGAGGCCGACCGGCTCCGGCGAATCGCCGACAAGCACGGCATCTACCTGCTGGAGGACTGCCCCCACGCCCTGTTGGCCGAGTACAAGGGCCGGCGCCGGCACCTGGGGGCACGTGGGTACCTTCTCGTTCAACATGGGCAAGCAGTTGTCCACCGGCGAGGGCGGCATGGCCGTCACGGACGACGACCACCTCGCCGCGGAAATCAACAAGCGCATCATCTTCGGCGAGAGCCCGGAGGTGCTTTCCTCCAACCATCGCATGACCGAGTTCCAGGCCGCCGTCGGGGTGGCACAGCTCAGGAAGGTCCCCGGGTATCTGCGGACCTATCGCCGGGCACGGGAGGTGCTGGATGAGGCGATAGCCGACTGCCCTTGGCTGGAGCTGCGCAGGCCCCTGCCGCGCAGCCTCGTGAGTCCCTATATCTGGTCCTGCATCTTCCGTGGCGAGCGTGCCGGCATTGACTATGGCATCTTCCAGGCCGCGCTTCGACAACTCGGCGAGGAGTTTGGTACAGGCTTTACCCAACGGCCGGCCTACATGTACCGGATTTTCCGCAACCCCAACGCCTATGACAACAAGGGCTGCCCCTACAATTGCCACCTCTACCGCCGCAAGGTGGACTGGAAGCCGGGACTGTGCCCCAGGGCCGAGGATGTCCTGCCCCGGCTGGTGTGCACCAGTAATGTGATCACCGTGGCCGAGGCTCGCCGGAAGGCCAAACTGCTCAAGCGGGCCATCGAACTCGCCGAAGCAGGCGCCGTGGAGCCACTTCGGTATAGTCAGGTCGGGAAACACGTGCTGGCAGTGGTGAAGGACTATGGACCATTGGAACCCCTGGAGGTCGCCCGCATTCTGGAGAAAAGAGGGATAGGACATTTTACTGAACATCAGATGCTCTCGACTATGGAAGCCTTGCGGGACCGCTTCCCATTCAAGCTCTCCCACGGTGGGCCGCGGAAGTTCGCCTATCACGACCTCAGCGAGACAGGCGAGTCGCTATCTCGTTCCGCGTGAAGGTGGATAGGACCGACCGATAGGATGGTAACTGGACCTGGAGGGAGGGCCCGGGGACGGATGAAATAGGATCGGCTTCGGGACACGTCGGGACTGGCGGGCCTGCCGAAATCTTCAGCGATTTCTGAGCGTGCCATGGCTAGGCAATTCGAGATTATCTTCGAGAAGAGCGGTGCGGTGTTGGTGGCGGAGCTGCTGGAATCCGAAGCCCCCATCACCTGTGAAAACTTCTGGGAAGCCCTGGCCGAGCCCTTGCGGCGAGAGTTGCACCACGGCGGTGAGACCGGTCCGGAAATGTGGTCCGCCACCCAAGAAAGACCTGCCCTACGAAAACTCCACCGTCTTGCCTGAACATGGCGACATAGTCTACTACCATTATCGCCAACCCCCCACACGCCAGGGCGAGATGGTTTACGACATAGGCATCTACTGGGACCGCGGCCAAGGCAAACTCAAGCAAGGTTGGATCCCCGGGAGCCTCTTCGCCCGCATAGCCGGCCAAGAGCAGATCCAGGCCCTCCGCCGTGAGGCCGGCCGACTGCTGCTGGAGGGGACCGGCGTGGTGATCCTGAGGAGAAAGCAATGAGCGCATTACCCGAGGGCCAGGTCATCACGGCATGCGGGCCGGTGGGGCCTCATGCCCTTGGCCGGGTCCTCATGCACGACCACATCCATGCCGACATCTTCGAGTGGCAGCGGGCGTGCAAATGGGTACGATGAGGGCGGACCGGGCGCGAAGGAAGTGCCGCTGTGGGAGATCAGTCATGTTGTCAGCCACGGGGCCTCTGGTGGTGATCGGATTGTGGGTGCTGGTAGTGTCCGTTGCATACGCGGCCCCGAAGCTGAAGACGTATCGGCCCATCGATGCGGACGCCCCGGCGGGGTTCGTCAGACAGATCAAGGTGCTGGCCGACAAGGCCCCGGACACTTCCTCGCGCGAGGCCATCGTCAGGAGCGTGACCCGCGGATGCAAGACGAACGACGAGAAGGCCATCGCCATCTACAACTTTTTCCGGCTGATGTGTTACCACCACGCCTACCCGGGCGAGCCTGGGGGCATAGCCGCCCTGAAACTGTTCAACGTTTACGGCTGGAGCCTGTGCGGCGGGCAGCACTCTGCCCTGTCCAGCCTGTGGGTCACGGCTGGCTGGAAGCACCGGTTCGTGGGTTGGAAGGGCCATACCACCGTGGAGGCCTTCTACGACGACCAATGGCACTACTTCGACACGTTCCTGAAGTTCTACTGCTGGAAGAAGGACCCCAACGCCCCGGGTGGCCGGACCGTGGCCAGGCAGGCCGACATCGCCAACAACCCCGACCTGATCAACAAGGGCATGGTCTATGACAAGGGCCGGCGGGTCTGGTACGCGCGTGACGACCGCTTCCAGATAATAGACGGCAAGGCCAACTGGACTGCCCCGGCGTTCCTGGTCTGCGGGGATTCGGCTCCAGGGGTGATTTCCGGCTGCAAGGGCCGGCGGCCCGGGAGGGACAACCGTAGCTGGATGGGCATCAAGCATGCCGAGGACGGCTACAACACCAACGTCAATCTGGGCGTGGGCTACTCCCTGGAGCTGATGTGGAAGCCCATCAAGGGCGCTCACTGGTTCCGTGGCCGGAAGCGCGTGCCCTACCATAGCTGCGGCGACAAGGACTATCGCAACTGCCCGGCCATCGGGCCTGTGCTGGAACCTTATCGTTATCTACATCCCCGCGGCTCGCGGACGTACGCCAACGGCAGGCTCATCTTCGCCCCGGACATGAGCAACGACGCCTTCCTGACGGCCCTGGCCGCCAAGGACAACGTCAAGCTCGCCAACGGGGCCCTGACGCCGGCGGATCCGTCCAAGCCGGCGTCGATCACGGTGTACTTCCAGGCGCCCTACATCTTCACCCGGGCGAAGGGCTCGGCCGAGGGGGTCGAGTCGGCCGAGATCTCCACCGATGGCGGCAAGACCTTCAAGGCCATCGACCTGGCCAACTTCGACGATGCCGTCGGCGGGAAGTACGCCTGCCTGGTCCGCCTGGGCTTCAAGAAGGCCCTGCGAAACCTGAGGATCGAGATCATCGTCCAGCACAACCGCTGCGCCTTGCCGTACCTCTCGCCGGGGCCGAACAAGGTGACGGTCTCGGTGGCCGACCCCAAGGCCCTGGGCAACAACAGGCTGGTGGTCACCTATGCCTACGCCCTGGGCTCGCGCAGCGTCAGCTACGAGGAGCTGTGCGACATGGGCGCGGAGGTGGCCCGTTGCCACAAGGCCTCGTGGTCGGATAAGCCCACGGTGGTGCAGAAGGCCTTCACCGCGGCGGACCTGCCGGCCACCATCGACATCCCCGTGCCCACGCCCAAGGGCAAGTACCCGGTGTACCCGCGGATGCTCTTCCTGCGGCGCGAGGTCATCGCCCCCGGCTCGAAGCCCATGCCGCTGCCGCCCGACGCCCTGCCGGCCAAGGTCGGCCCCAACCAGGAGCTCAAGACCCTGCCCAACCCGTTCCTGATCGGCACGCAGAAGCCGCCCAAGCGGGTCGAGCGCCCCAAGGTGACCAAGAAAATCCCCATGCAGTCCAGCCACGTGGTCTGGCGGACGAAGGACGGCAAGACGGCCGACCAGTATGGGAGAACCATCACGTCAAGACCCGCCCCAGGAGCCCCGGGGCCTGGGTGATGCTCATCGGCGGAGAGCTGAAGGACCTGCCTCCCCCGCGTGACGTCGCCGCCGCCAAGCTGTGCGTGCCGGTGGTGCAGGGCTGCCCCAACGCCCCTGCCCAGATCGGGGCGGTGGTCCTGAAAAAGCCCTTCGAAAAGATGAAGCCCTACGATTTCAAGGACCTCGGGGCGGTGCTGGGCACGGCGGTGGTGCCCAAGTGGGGCCAGGTCGGCCCGGCGAAGTACTTCAGACTCGACATCACCCGCCACCTGAAGCGCGTGGCCGCCGGCCAGGACAAGTTCCACGGCTTGGCGGTGATGATCATCCCCAACCGCAGCATCGACGACGGCTGGACCGTGCGCGTCGATATCACCAAGGAAAAGCCCACCTACGTCGAACTGGACGTGTACACGGCCAAGAAGTGACCGTGCCGCCCGGCACGGAGGTCACGCAGGCGGCGGCCGGGATCGGTCGCCGCTGTTCTTTTGCCCGTCCCTGCGCGGCGGGCAGCGCCGGAGGCCCGGCAGCGAAAACCTGGTGGCAAGGCCTCCGCCCGCCCGGCATACTTGAAGGCATGAACAGGGAAAATACGAAGCTTCGCCACAGACTCGAAACGCTGGTCGGGCAGATGTGCGAAAGCCTTGGTCCCCGGCCGCCGGGTTCGTCAGCCGAGCGCAGGGCGGCGGAGTGGCTGGCCGAACGACTCGCCGAACTGGGCTACGAGCCGCAGTTGGAGGAGTTCGACTGTCCCGCCCATGGGGCCGAGGCCGCCCGTCTGAGCGGCCTGGACGGTGCCGCCGACATCGAGGTCTATCCGACCCAGCACTCGCCGGCCGGCAAGGTCACCGGCCCGCTGCACTGGCTGGGATTCGGCGAGCAGCACCTCCAGCAGGACGTGGCGGGACGGATCGGCGTGCTGATGGCCACCGGCGACCGCCGTGAGCTGCACCGCCTGCTGGGTCGGCTGGAGTCCGCCGGCATGCTCGCCGTCATCGCCGCCGGGCCCTACGGGGATGCCGTCACCGGCAAGGCCGTCCGCCCGGGCGGTCTCCAGCGGATGTTGACCACCACCGTCTCCATCCGTACCGCCCTGGGGCTGACCCGGCATTTCGGGCAGGAGGTGACCCTCGAGGTCACCGGCTCCCGGCCCACGGCCGAGGGACGCTCGCAGAACGTCGTGGCCGAGCTGCCCGGCACCGGGCCGAACATCCTGGTCGTCTGTGCCCACTACGACACCGCCGCGCACAGCCCCGGCGCCCTGGACAACGCCAGCGGCACCGCCCTGATGCTGGAACTGGCGCGCTGCCTCCGCGGCCAACGACTCCCGGCGACTGTCCTGTTCGTCGCCACCGGGGCTGAGGAGTTCGGCGCGGACGACGGCTGCGGCCAGGGGGCCAAGGCGCTCTTCGCGCGGCGCCTGGGGGAGTTGCCGCGAATCATCGGCTGCTTCGCGGTGGACGCCGTGGGTTGCCGGCTGGGCGTCCGACACCTTCGGCTGTGGGGGCCGGGGCCCTTCCGGCGGGCCGTGCCCGAGTTCGCGGGCGTCGCTCGTGACGAGCGCCGCCCGGGAGGCTGCGACGACGGCTCGGCCCACCAGTACGGGCTGGCCACCGTCGCCCTGATGGACGACTACGCCAGCAATCCCTTCTTCCACGGCCCCGACGACACGCCGGAGGTCCTGGACTTCGACGCCATGGCCGGGATGCTGAAAGTCTGCGAGCGCATCGTGGCTGCCCTGGCGGCGACGGACCCGCCATATCGCTACCGGCGGCGGGGCGAGCTGCTGGTCCGCCCCGCCCGTCGGGATGACGTTTCCGCCATCGCAGAGGTCACGCGCGAGTCCTTCGGCCCATACAGCATGAGCCGAATGAAGGAGGACTTCTTCGGCGCCCCGCTGGGCGGAAAGCCCTGGCACCACTACAAGGTCCGCAGCGTCTGCGACTACGCCCGGCGGGCATTGGACTGCTTCGTGGTGGCCGAGCTGGCCGGACGGGTCGTCGGCTACGCCAGCTACTCGCTGGACGAAGAGCAACAACTGGCCGAGGTCGGCAACAACGCCGTGCTGCCGGAGTATCAGCGGCGGGGCATCGCCACGGCCTTGCAGGAAGAGGTCATGGCGCGCTTCGCCGAGGAGGGCTACCGGCACTGGACCGTGTCCACGCTCTCCAACGACCTGCCCGCCCAGCGGCTCTACGCCAAGATGGGCTTCGAGGAATACATCCGCGTGATTATGTACTTGCGAAAGTAGCCTCCCCGGGGCGTCCTCGACGGCCGGGCAGGCCGGGTTGCGGCGGGCCGGCGGCACCCGCGCGAGACGGGCGCACAATTCTCTGTGTTGCCCCGCAACGACACAGCGTTGAAGGCATCGGCCGGGTAGCGTAGAATCGACGCCGGACCCGGCCGTGCCGGCTGGGGTGTGGTACACTTCGGACAAAGGCTCCTGCATGCATCTTCGCCGCGACTTGGGGTTCTGGTCGGTTTTCTGTATCGCCTCGGGGGCCATGATCAGCAGCGGGCTGTTCGTGCTGCCGGGGCAGGCCTTCAAGTTCGCCGGCCCGGCCGTGGTGCTGGCCTATGCCCTGGCGGCGCTGATGGTCGTGCCGGGGCTGCTGTCCAAGGCCGAGCTGGCCACGGCGATGCCCAAGAGCGGCGGGAGCTACTTCTTCGTCGAGCGCAGCATGGGCGCGCTGGCGGGGACGCTGGCGGGGCTGGCCGGGTGGCTGTCGATCGGGCTGAAGAGTGCCTTCGCCATGGTGGGCATCGGCGCGTTCGCCCCGTTGATCGTCCGGGCCGTCTGGAGCGACTGGGTACTGACCGATTCCCAGTGGGACTGGACCATCAGGCTGGTCGCGGCCGGGGGCTGTGCCGTCTTCATGCTGCTGAACATCCTCAGCGTCAAGCTGGCCGGGTGGGCGCAGGTGGTGATGGTGGCGGGCCTGCTGGGCGTGCTGGGGGTGTTCGTGCTGGCGGGGTTCCCGGCGGTTCAGCAGCACCCGCATTTCGACCGCTTCATGGCCAAGGGCTGGGGCGGCCTGCTGGCAACGGCGGGCCTGGTGTTCGTGTCCTTCGGGGGGCTGACGAAGGTGGCCAGCGTCGCCGAGGAGGTTCGCCGGCCCGGGCGGAACATTCCGCGTGCGATGATCTTCTCCTGGGCGGTGGTCAGCCTGATCTACGTCGCGGCCGTGTTCGTGGTGGTCGGCGTGACTGACGCGGCCGAGCTGGGCGCCGGGCCGTACGGGAGCCTCACGCCGCTGAGCCTGGCGGCGGGGAAGTTCCTGGGCCTCGGCGGGGCGGTGCTGCTGTCGGCGGCGGCCATCCTGGCCTTCGTCACCACCGGCAACAGCGGCATCCTGGCCGCTTCGCGCAGCCCCATGGCCATGAGCCGGGACGGCCTGCTGCCGCCGGTGCTGGGGAAGGTCTCCCGGCGTTTCGGGACCCCCCACGTGAGCATCCTCCTGACCGGCGGGTTCATGATCACCATGGTGCTGCTGCTGGACATCGCCGCGCTGGTCAAGGTCGCCAGCACGATGAAGCTGATCCTGTTCCTGCTGATGAACGTAGCGGTGCTGATCATGCGTGGCAGCAGGATACAGAACTACCGCCCGCCCTTCCGCGTGCCGCTGTTTCCCTGGGTGCCGCTGGCGGGCGTGGTGGTCTATGCCTTCCTGATCGTGATGATGGCCCGCCAGATGGGCCCTGCGCCGCTGGTGACGACGGCGGCGTTCGCCGCGGCCGGGACGCTGTGGTACGTACTGTACGTCAGGCCTCGGACCACCCGGGAAAGCGCCCTGGTGTACATGGTCCGCAGCGCGGCGTCCACCGAGATACGCCGCAGCGGGCTGGAGGACGAGCTCAAGCAGATCGCACTGGAGCGCGACGAGGTCATCCAGGACCGCTTCGACAGGCAGGTGCGCCAGGCGCCCGTGCTGGACCTGCCGGAGTCCATCTCCGCCGGTGAGATGTTCCGCCTGGTGGCCGGGCAGTTGGCGCCGCGTCTGGGCATGACGCCCGAGGCGCTGGCGGAACTGCTGCGGCAGCGAGAGGCCCTCTCCAGTACGGTGGTCAGCCCAGGCCTGGCGATTCCCCACATCATCGTCGAGGGGCGGAACCTCTTCGAGATCGCCCTGGTGCGCTGCCGGGAAGGCATCCGCTTCGCCGGACGGGACCGGCCCGTCCAGGTCGCCTTCGTGCTGGCGGGCTCGGCCGACGAGAGGAACTATCATCTCCGGGCCCTCATGGCCATCGCCCACATCGTGCAGGAGCCGGACTTCATGCAGCGCTGGCTGGAGGCGCGAGACGCCGACGGCCTGCGCGACATTCTCCTGCTGTCAGGCCGGCCGCGAGAGGCCCGGCAAGACTGATGCGCGGGCCGGCACCGGCCAGCCTTGGAGTTTGCGCGGGGACGGGGGGACGGTAGAATCCCGCCATGGCCGTCGGGGCGATAACGGCTCTGTTAGCGCTGATGCTGGGCGCGGCGATGGTGGGGGCGGGGGTTTCCTCGCGGCTGCGTCTGCCGCGGATCGTGGGCTACATCATTGGCGGCCTGGCGCTGAAGTTGGCGCTGACGGGCCTGAAGGCAGGGGGCATGCCCGGGGCGGCCCACCTGCTGGGTGCCAACCCCGGGGCGCTGGACTTCATCCGCGACCTGGCCCTGACGGCGGTGCTGTTCAGCATTGGCACGGCCTTCGAGAGCCACCACCTGCGCCGGCTGGGGCGGTCTTTCCTGCGCGGCGGTCGGGTATGCCCTGGGCATCGAGCGCCCGCTGCTGATGGCCAGTTTCGCGGCCGTCGTGGCCGTGGCCGTCTCGCCGGCGGCCACGCTGCTGACGATTCGGCAGTACGAGGCCAAGGGTCCCACCACCGACGACGTGCTGGCCGTCACGGGGCTCTCGGCCCTGGTGGCCATCTTTCTGTTCGACGTCCTGCTGCTGGTGGCGGGCGAGGCCGGCCTGGTACCGGTACCTGGTGCCGAGGCGGGCAAGGCGGTGATGGTGCTTCGGATCGGGGCCGCCACCGGCGGGTCGCTGATGGTGGGCGTGCTGGCGGGCCTGGCGCTGAGCCTGCTGCACGGGCGGATGAGCGT
>MVCS01000032.1 GCA_002049885.1 Planctomycetales bacterium 4484_123
CTCGCTCCGCGGCGGGCCCAGCCCGGCCCGCAGACACAGGCTGGGTATCACCCCGCCGAAACTCAACGGCCGGGGCTGGCCCCGGCCGGAGGCCTGCCGGTCGGGCATGCTGCCGCCTCCTGACTGGACACTGCTTCCTGAGCCGGCCCGCCTGCGCCGCCCGCATGCCGGCCGGGACGGACCGACCCGCCCGTACCGTAGCCTGCTGGATGGGCAGGTCAAGCCGCCCCTTGGGGCCCGCTCACGCGGGGGACATGTTTGCCGGTGGTGGAATTTCGCCCCGCAAATGGCGGTCCGTGTTACAATATTCGGGTGATGGAGGTGTTGCGCAGGCGGGGAGGGGCAGGATGCGGCTCGGCCCTCCGTGCCGCGCGTGCCTTCGCAGAGCTCGTCCCGTGGGCTGGTTCGGCAGGCGGTTCGCCATGCGGGAGGAGGCAGTCATGAGGCTCAGTCACTGGCAGGACGGTGCATCCCGGACGGGCTGTGTCTTCGAGGCCCTGGAGGACAGACTGCTTCTGGACGGCACCCCTCCGATTTTCGCCTCGCCGCTGGAGGACTACTATACGCTGCCCGACGGTGCCTTGACGCTCGGCATCGACGGTTTCGATGCCGACGGCGACGACCTGACCATCACCGTCCAGACCGCAGACCCTGCCCTGAAGGCCTTCGTGCCGAGCAACAACCGCTACGCCAAGCTGCATTTCGTCAGCAGCGACGGGACGGTTGACATCGGTGACATCGTGGTCCAGCTCTTCGACGGGCGGGCGCCGGAGGCGACGGGTCGCTTCGTGACCCTGGCCCAGAACGAGGTCCTCCCGGACGGCACGCTGGACCCGGCCGGCACGCCCTTCTATACCGACGTGGTCGTGCACCGGGTGATTCCCGGATTCATGATCCAGACCGGCGACGCGGCCAACGGCGACGGCACCGGCGGCAGCCCGCTGGGGGCGTTCCCCGACGTCTTCGACCCGGACCTGAACTTCGCCCAGCCTGGCGTGGTGGCCATGGCCAACTCCGGCCCGGACACCAACGACTGCCAGTTCTTCATCACCGCTGCGCCCACCCGGTGGCTGGACCAGAAGCACGTCATCTTCGGCCAGATGATCTCCGGGCAGGGCGTCTATGACGCCATCATCAACCTGCCCACCGACGACAACGACCGGCCCGTCGACCCGCCGCTGCTGCAGTATGTGGAGATCCTCGACGACAGCCCGCAGGACGCGACGGTCAGCTTCACCGCCGACGAGGGCTTCGCTGGCGAGGTCCAGGTGACCATCACCCTCGACGACGGCCACGGCAACCAGACCACGCACGACATGGTGGTGTTGGTCCTCGGCGACCGGCCGGAGATCCAGGACCCCGGCGACGTGTACATGACCTCGGCCAGCCAGACGCTGACGGTGCTGGCCACCGACGACGGCGGGCTGCCCATCGAGACCAGCGCCAGCAGTTCCTACGCCGATGCGGCCGTCACCTGGGACCCGAACACCTTTGAGGTGCAGATCACGGTCCCGCAGGACTACTCGGGCCTGTTCACGGTGACGCTGGAGGCGGTGGAGGCCGGCCAGGAAGGTCTGACCGCCGCCACTCGGACGTTCTACGTCGTCAGCCAGGGTCTGGACGATCCGCCCGTGGTGGCGCGACTTCCCTTCACCGCTGGCGGCATGATGCTGGGGACGGACGTGTCGGGGGGACGGTTGTACCTGGCCGCCGGGGCCGCCGGACTGGAGGTTTACGATCTGACGGTGAATCCGCCCGCGCTGTTGGGCACGTACGCCACGCCCGAGCCGGCGCGGGCCGTCGAGGTCATCGGCGACGTGGCCTTCGTGGCCGCCACTCGCGGCGGGCTGCTGGCGCTGAACGTCGCCGACCCCGCCGACATTCAGCTCATCAGCTCCCTGCCGTTGGGCGGCATCGCCGTGAGCCTGGCCGTACAGGGCACCACGGCGCTGGTGCCGCTGTACAACGGGGGGGTGGCCTCGGTGGATATCACCGACCCGGGCAACATGGTCCTCAGGCATACCCTGACCAGGATTGCCAAGGGGCTGAAGTTCGCCGGGGCGGTGGCCGTGGCCCTGAAGGGCAACTACGCCTACATCAGGGCGGGTTCTCGTTCGTGGACGTCTCCAATCCGCGGGCCATGAATCTGGAGTATTCCTTTCAGGCGCCCTCGGCCGGTGCGGCAGGCGGCTTGGCCGAGCCCCTGCTGGTCCTGCCCGTCACTAACGACGGCGTGGTGATCATGGACGTCACCAGCTATCTGCATCGCACGATCATCCACGGCAAGGGGACCTTCCGCGACGAGAAGGGCGTGCTGGTCACGGTGACGGCCAAGAACGCCAAAGTGGAAGTGCATACCGACGCCCCCGGCGGCGGGCGCATCCAGCGGCTCGTCGTCCGTGGACGGGCTGCCAACGCCTCCGTGACCGTCACCACCCACGGCGGACACACCCGCGCGGAGTACATCGGCATCACCGGCCAGCTGGGCTCCTTCAATGCCAGGACCACCGACCTGCTGGGTGACATGGACATCGCCCGCGGCCTGACCAAGCTGCACCTGGGTAACGTTTCCGGCGAACACGTCATCGACATCGGCACGCCGCTGAAGCCAAAGGCGGCCGTCTCCATCACCCTTGGCCGAGTCGCGGACCTGAGCATCCGGACGGACACGCCCATCAGGTCCCTCAAGGTCGTTGACTGGCGCGACACCGGCGGCCTTGGCGACCGGCTTGAGGCGCCGTGGGTGGGCAAGCTCTTCGCCACGGGCGTCAAGAAGGGCCTGCCCGGTCACTTCCAGGCCGACCTGCTCCTGGCCGGCACCGGCAACAAGAAACCGGCCCTCGGCAGCGCCCGCATCGCCGGGGACATGACCGGGGCGCAGTGGGCCATCACCGGCAGGACGGGCAAGATAACCGTCCTCGGCAAGGTGGCCGACAGCACCGTTCGCGCCACCGGTTCCATCGCCGGCCTGGCCCTGGGTGCCGCCGAGAGCTCCGACTTCCTCGCCGGCGTGGCTGAGGGCGTGGCCCGGCATGCGGCCTCCGCCGAGGACTTCGTCAACGCCGCCTCCATCAAGAACGTCAAGATCACGGGCCTGAAAAACGCCCCGGGCATCACCCGGTTCTTCGCCGACACCAACTTCTCCGCCGCCTCCATCGGCGCCGTGTCCCTGCTGAACGCCGATTTCGACAACGGCAACGTGACCTTCGGGTTGTTCGCACGCTCGACCGGCACCGGGCGGGAGATAAAGTCCGTGAGGTACCTGGACACGATCACTGGCGAGAGGTGGCAGTACCCGCCGCGAAAGGGCGATGTCTTCGTCGCGCCGGGCGACCTGGTCATAGAGATTATCTAAGCTCAGCTGGCGGGTCTGATGCGGATGTTCGCCGCGGCGGTGCGGCGATGATGGTCGGCCGGGATGATGCCGCTCAGTCCTGGCGTACGGCGGCCGGTGGCCCGGGACGTGTCGCGAAAAACTCGCAGCGTCCGGCCCTGGCCCGAAACTCCTCTATGTAACGCTCCCGCCAGTTCCGGATGAACTGCCCGGCCTGCGCCCGGTCCACCATGGCCCAGACCGAGCCACCGAACCCGGCGCCGAAATAGCTGGCCGCGATGGCGCCGCACTGCCGGGCGCAGCGCTGGAGGAAGTTCGTCTCGGGTATCTGGTTCTGTAGGCCCTTGGCGGCGGCCAGGTGGGAGGCATCGGCCAACTCGCCGATGGCCGCCAGGTCGCCCCGGGCCAGGGCGTCGGCCACGGCCGGGATTATCTGCTGGTCCTCGCGGAAGAACTGCTCGAAGCGGCCTGGGAGGTCCTCGTCGGCGTCCTCGGGCAAGGTCCCGGCCCGGATGGCGTCCAGGGCCTCGGCCAGTCCGTCCGGCCCGACGCGCTCGGCGATCTCGCGGAAGTGCCGGCACTCCGCGCCGGTGGCCCGGTTGTACGCCTCGGTGGCCTTGCGTGCCCGCAGCGAGGCGCGGTTGTACTTCTCCATGGCCTGGCCGGTCTTGACCGCCTCCACCCCCGACGCGCCGACGACCAACTGCACCTCCTGGGGGAAGGGGATGTCTCGCTCGTGTACCGCCGGCGCGAAGGAGAACTGCGAGAGCATGCCCGGCTTGCAACACAGCATGGCGGTGTGGTCCTCGCTGCCGCCGAATGTTCCCACGCCCGCCTCGCCCTCCAACGTGCCGAAGGACTGGCCGTTCTCCACGCAGCCAAGGTACTCCGCCAGTCGCAGGGGCGAGTCGATTTGCCGGCGGTAGGCTGTCGTGTCTTCCAGGCCGTTGACGGCCCAGAGGCATAGGAAGAGCGCCACCATCAACGCGCTGGAGGAACTCATCCCGGCGGCGATGGGCAGGTCGGAGATGAAGGCCACGTCAGCCCCGCGCAGCCGTACCGACCCGCCGAAGTTCAACACCACCCGGCGGGCCACCGTAGCTGCGTAGTTGACCCAGTGGCCGGGCCGGTGAGGCGGCGTCTGGCCCAGGGCAAACCGCTGCACGTCCTTGCCGTCGGCCCCCGCCGATACCCGCAGCATGTCGTCGTCCCGACCGACCGCCACCAGCCTGAAGCCTCGCTCGACGGTCATCAGCAAGCTGCGCCCGCCGGCGTAGTCGGTGTGCTTGCCCAGGAACTCCACCCGACCGGGCACGTACACCGCCACCGCCCCGGCGCGCGGGTCCAGCCCGAAAACGTCGCGCAGCACGGCGGCGGCCCGGGCCGTCAGTTCGTCTGCGTCCGAAAGCAACTCGGCCAATGCCGGCATCAGCTCAGCTCCAGTTCGTCAGGTGCCCAAAACCGGACCTCATGACCGGCCAGCAGCTTCCGTACCGGGCCGATGTCCGCCCGGCCCGTCAAGTCCAACACGCCCTCCCGGCAGGGCACGGCTTGATAGGTCAGGCCCATCTGATCGATGCTGTACTGGACCGCCGTGGGCAGCTCGTACTCCCGGCGCTGCGGGTGCATCTCGATGGACCTGCATGCGGTGAAGATCTCGGGCGTGAACAAGAAACAATTCATGGATACGCGCAGCTTGCCGTCGCGGGCGTAGGCGTCGGGATTGCTCGGCTTCTCGATGATGCGGCGGAGATGGCCCGACTCGTCGATGTCCATCACCGCGAACCGTCGAATGCGCTCCTCGGGTATGTTGCTCTTGGCGATCAGGGCGTCGCGGTCGAAGGCGATCGTCGCCGGTGCCGCGGCCGATGCCAGGGCGGTGACCACCGCGGGCGGATAAAAATTGTCAGAGTTGAATACCAAGAAGGGTTCGTCGCCCGCCCATTCCTGTGCCGCCACCACCGCATCGGCGGTGCCCAGCGGTTCCTGCTGCACGGCAAAGTCGATGCGGCCCCGATCCAGGCGCTGTCCGACCGCTTGGTAATATCGACGGATGGCCGAGGCGCCCGGCGGGACGACCAGGCAGAACTCCTCGATGCCGGCGTCCATCAACGCCTGGAGCCCGTGGTCGAGGAACGGCCGGCCTATGGGAATGAGCCCCTTGGCGCCGGCGTCGGCGAGCCTGGCCGTCTCCTCATCCAGCGCCAGTCCCTCGACTTGTTTCTGCATCCGCGTGCCTAGTCCGCGGGCAAGAATCAGCGCCCTGTTGGTAGTCAGCTTGGCAGTCATGGTTGGCAGAATGTAACGGCCGGGAGGGTGATTTTCCAGGGCCGAATCGGGGCCAGGCGGGCCGGACCGGCGGCGTGTCCCGCCAGTCAAACTGCTGGCGCAAGCCCCCGCCGGCCTGTCCCCAATTCCCTAAAAATGGGGGAGACAAGAAAAAAATGCCCCCCGTCCAACTCCGTCGAGTCGAGCCAAGGGCCAAGATGTTGGGGCTGCCGGCAAGAAAGGGCCCAATACCCTGGGCCGGGACCTATGGCAACCCTTGGCGCTCAAACATTTTGCGGTTTTTCCCCTTGACGCCTTCCCACTTCGTCCCTACATTATCCACGACGTTCCACAAGATACCTAAGGACGACAAGCGATGCCGCTTCTTGTCGGCGCATACAGGGCGACGATCGACGCCAAGAATCGCCTGGCAATTCCGGCGGCCCTGCGGCAGCAGATCAACCCGGATGTCGATGGCCGACACTTCTACCTCGTCCTGACGCGCACTTGGCACTTGGTCCTTTTTCCTGACCAGTATTATCGCCGCCTGCTGGAGCAGCGTCAAATGCAACAGCGCCAAGTGGACCCTTTCTTGGCAGACGAGACGGAGGACAGCAAATTGTGGTTCCGGTTGGCCCAACTGGTCAAGCCGGATTCCCAGGGCCGATTCGTCATCCCTACGGAAAGCAAGGAGCGCGCGGTCCTGGCGGAGGATGTCACGCTGTTGGGCAGCGGCGACCACATTGCCATCTGGCCCACGAAGGAGTGGGAGGAACACGTGCGGAAGAAGCTGGCCCGCGGGCCAGGTTCGCCCGCCCAGGGCGGGCCAGGCGCCCCAGGTGCGCCGGGCGGCTTGGACCGGACCCCGGCACCAGGGGAGCAGCACATGAATGACGGGAAGCGTCGGCGCGGCACGGATGTGAGCGGTAGCGCCGGCGAGGAATATCGCCAGAGCGGACCTGGGATGAAAGGATTGGCAAATGTTCGCCACCCGGCCACGGGCAAGCGGTTCGGAAGCGGGGAATGGATGCCACCGCGAGACGCTTACGGCCCTGCAGCGCCGTGGCGCTGACCCGGACTGCCAGGAAGGCCTTCGGCGGCGCCTGAAGGTACTCGCGGGGCGCCTGCGGCGCGTGCAGGCCCGGGGAGGCGAATTCGCCCGGGTCGGCTTCTCAGAGCACGTTCGGGGCATCTTGGACGAATGTGCTTCGGCGATATGAAATGCCGACGTCACGGAGGACGTCGGCACTTCCCGGTGATGTTGACGGAGGTGCTGGAGCTGCTGGCTCCGGCGCGTCCGAGGCTGATCCTTGACTGCACGGTCGGATTGGGAGGTCACGCCGAGGCGCTGCTGGAACGCACCGGCGCCGAGGCGGAGCTGGTCGGCATCGACCTGGACCAGTCCAACCTGTTGAAAACCAAAGAACGTTTGGCTCGCTTTGGCGAGCGCGTCCGGCTCTTCCAGGCGAACTTTGCCGACGCCGAGGAGGTGCTGGCGGCGGCGGGTCACCGGGCGGCAGACGCGGTGCTGGCGGACCTGGGCGTGGCCTCCAGCCAGTTGGACGACCCCGCCAGGGGATTCAGCTTCCAGCTCGACGGGCCGCTGGACATGCGCATGGGCTCCGAAGGGCCTACCGCGGCCGACCTGGTCAACGGCCTCAGTGAGGCCGAACTGGCCGAGGCCATCCGGCGCTACGGCGACGAGCGCTTCAGCAAGCGGATCGCCCGCGCCATCGTTCGTGCCCGGCGCGACTGCCCGATCAGGCGGACGGCGGAACTGGCCCGGGTCGTCAGGGAGGCATACCCGCCGCCGGCCCGCCACCGCAGCCGCATCGACCCGGCCACCCGCACCTTCCAGGCCATTCGCATCCTGGTCAACCGGGAGCTGGAGAACCTGGCGATGCTGCTGGAGAAGCTCCCCCGGTTGCTCTCGCGCGGTGGCCGGGCGGTGGTCATCTCCTTTCATTCGGGTGAGGACCGCCTGGTCAAGCGTGCCTTTGCAGCGGCGGAGCGGGCAAGCAGGTGCCGCTTGCTGACGCCGAGGGTTCGCCGGCCGGGGGCGGAAGAGGTCGGCCGGAACCCGCCCAGCCGGTCTGCTCGCCTGCGTGCCATTGAACGGATTGACTGAGCGTCACGGTGGCTCTTCCTCCGGCGGCGTGCCGAGTGGGGCGCGGGAGAAAGGAACCGCCGCGGCGGCAAGGGATGGAGTCTGATGCCATGACTCGTGACGTTCGAGTAGCACTTCTCGTGGGCCTTATCTTCATCGTCCTTTTCGGTCTGGTTCTCGGGGATCACAGCGTGAAGCTCTCGCGGACTTCCAAGCCGGCCTTGCCGACCGCCACCACGTGGCGGATGGCTGCCGGTCCTGAGGTCCGTTCGGTGGCCTTCCAGCGCACCGAAATGGCCGACGAGCCGCCCGTGCTCTCGCCCGAGCCTGCGCCGCAGCGGCGTGGTCCGGCGGATGTGGCCGTCCCGCCCAGGAGTTCATCGGCCAGCGCCGACCGGCCCGAGCCGCCGCCGGGCCACGGGGCCGCAGTGGCGCGGCGGGGCCCTGATAGCGGACGGGCGGGCCCCTCGCACGTCCGGACCCCGGGGTCAGCTCGGCAGATGAGCCCGCCGCCGGGGAGGGAGGCTTCCGGTGAGCCGGCCCCAACGCCCGTGCCGCAGCCTTTCGGGAGGTACCGCGTCAAGCGGGGCGATAGCCTCATCAGGATCGCGCGGAAGGTCTGGGGCCAGCGGCATGCCGACAAGTACATGCTCATCTACCAGGCCAATCGTTCGCGCCTCCGCGACCCACAGACGCTCGCGGTGGGCCAGGAGTTGATGATTCCGCCTTTGCCCGGCGCTGGGAGTTCGGCTCGGGCCCGGCGTGCAATGCGGCGTCCACCGGCGTCGGCCGGCACCGGCAGGCGGCACTACCGCGAGGTGACCCTTGGGGCGCTGGAGAGGTCGCTTCGCCGCTACCGCGTGTACGCGGTCCGGCCGGGGGACACGCTCACTGGCATCGCCCGCTGCGAGATGGGCGACGGTAGCCGGCGGGCGGTACGGGCCCTGTACCGGGCCAACCGGGACCGTATCGGCAACCCGGACGATCTGCCGGTGGGACTGAAGCTTCGGATTCCGAGATGGCGGGGGGGTGGTGGTTGATTCGACGTGAGATGATGCGGTTGGGTTGGGTCATCGCATTGATGGCGGCCGTGGGCGTGGCCTTGGTGCAAGTCCGCCTGTCACAGAATGCCACCCGGGCCCGGATGTACCGCCTTGAGGCCGAGAGACTGAGGGTGCGGAGGAGGCTGTGGGAGCAGCAGTTGCGACTCAGTGAGCCCATTGTGGGCCGACCCGACAAGCCGTGGCTGGAGGATTGGGCTGTGGAGCTGACCGGGCCGGGCTCGCCTGCTGCTGGCAGCCGGGTGGCTCGCCGGGACTGATGCGGGATAGGCGCCGGGGAGTCGTGGTCGCGGCGTCGCATCTGCGGGCGTATGTATATGAGCCATTGCATTTCATTTCGACGGCGGTTCGACGTGCTTGCCGGCATGCTGGCTCTGGCCCTGGTGGTGCTGTGCGGGCGCGTGGTGTGGGTGCAGGCCGGCTGGGGCCGGCAGCTTCGCCAGCGGGCGCGGCGCCAGCAGCGCCGGTTCATCACCCTGCCGGCCCGTCCGGGCAACGTCCTGGCTCGCAGTCGGGGCGGCAGTGTGCTGCTGGCCGGCTCCAGGCAGGTGCCCTGCGTGTACGCGGACCCGGCCCTGCTGGGCGAGGAACGGTTCGTGGAGGCTTCGCAGAAGGTGGGCCGGGCATTGGACCTGCCTCCCGCGGAGATCTACGCCAAGCTCTACGCCCGCAGGTTCACGCGCTTCGTCCAGTTGGCCCGCGGCATCACCGCCGAGCAGGTCAGGGCGATCCGAGAGTTGGGGATCTCGGCCGTCCGGGTGAGTCACGAATGGAGGCGGGAGTATCCTTTCGGGAAGTTGGCCGCCCACGTTGTGGGGTATCGCCGCCCGGACGGGGTCGGCGCGGCGGGGATAGAGGCCGGCGCTGACAGTTGGCTTCGTGCCAGGCCGGGGCTGAAGGTGGTGCTGTGCGACGCATCCCGCCGGGGACGGTTTGCCCGCGTGTTGAAGTATCGCCCGCCGGCCGACGGCCGGCACGTGGCCTTGAGCCTGGACGTTGTCATTCAAGGTTTCCTGGAGCAGGCCCTGGAGCAGGCGGCGCGTGACTTCGACGCCGAGGCGGCCATGGGCGTGGTGATGGACCCGCACAGCGGCGACGTGCTGGCGATGGCCTCGGTGCCGACCTACGAGCCGGCTCGATATTCCAAGGCCGAGGCGGCCAGCCGGCGCAATCGGGCCATCACCGACCCCTACGAGCCTGGCAGCGCCTTCAAGCCGTTCATCGCCATCGGGGCCGTGCAGATGCAGAAGGCCACGTTGCGGAGCACCTTCTTCTGCCACCACGGCCTGTACCGGGCCGTCCGCGGCGGGACCATTCGCGACTTCCCCGGTGAGCGTTTCGGCACCATTCCACTTTCGGAGATAGTCATCCATTCCAGCAACATAGGGATGGCCAAGCTGGGCGAGCGGCTGGGCAACGCGAACCTGTACCGCATCGCCTGGGCCTTTGGCTTCGGGACGCGGACGGGCATCGACCTGCCCGGTGAACACCCAGGCCGGTTGGTGCCGGTGCGCCACTGGACGTCCTACGCCACGCGCCGCGTGCCCTTCGGCCAGGGGCCCATCATGGTCACCGTGCTGCAACTGGCGAGCGCCTTCAGTGCCATCGCCAACGGCGGGGTGCTCATGCGGCCCAGGTTGGTGTGCCGGGTTATCGACGCCCAGGGCAATGTTGTCCTGCGGCGTCCGCCCCGGCCCATCCGGCGGGTCCTCAGCCCGGCGGTGTGTCGGCAGTTCATCGACGAGGTGCTGGTAAACGTGGTGGAGCGCGGCACGGGCAAGCGCTGCCGGCTGGAGCGGTGGCAGGTGTTCGGCAAGACGGGCACGGCTCAGCAGGGCGGCCCGAAGGGCTACAAGCCCCACCAGTACACCGCCACCTTCGTGGCCGGCGCCCCGGCCAGCCGCCCCGTCGTGGTCTGTGCCGTCTC
>MVCS01000033.1 GCA_002049885.1 Planctomycetales bacterium 4484_123
AAGACCATGGTCTGGACGTTGACGGCCGTGCCCAGCAGGCCGCGAATGTCGTTCAACTGGCGGTACTTGATGGCCCGGGGATTGTTCCAGGAGCCGAAGACCGCGTCGATGGCCGCCGCCAATTGCTGGCGGGCGTCCTGCGGGAAGCGCTTGTGTGCCCTCTTGTACACCTGCTTGTAGGCGGCACAGACGGCCTTGAGGCCATCGACGTCCAGGTCGGTGTCGAGCTTGGCCCTGCGACGCCTCTTGACGGCCGTCAGGGCGCGCTCGAAGTGCTCGTGCTCGATGCCGAGGACCACGTCGCCGAACATCTGCATCAGCCGGCGGTAGGCATCCCAGACGAAACGCTCGTTGCCCGTCAGTGCCGCCAAGGCGCGGAGGGTCTCATCGTTGAGGCCGAGGTTCAGCACCGTGTCCATCATGCCGGGCATGGACACCGCGGCGCCCGACCGGACCGAGACCAACAGCGGCCTGCTGCCATAGCCGAAGGTCTTGCCGGTGACCTTCTCCAGCAGCGCCAGGTTCCTGTCCACCTCTGCGCGCAGCCCAACCGGCCAGCGCTTGCCCTGGCGGTAGAACTGCTCGCAGGCCTCGGTGGTGATGGTGAACCCAGGCGGGACCGGCAGGCCCAGGGAGGCCATCTCCGCCAGATTCGCGCCCTTGCCCCCGAGCAATTGTTTCATGTCGGCCCGGCCCTCGGTCCTGCCGCCGCCGAAGAAATACACGTACTTTTTCCTCTTGGCCATGGCTCGCCGTCTCCCAACAATCACTGAGGTATCAAGCCCACGGAGCTCGGTCCGGCCCCAACCGGCAGGGCAGTCCCCCGCTGCGCCAGACGTACCGGGAAGGACCTCCGCCTACCGTACACACACAACGGACCGGGCAGTCTAGCCCCCCCGCCCCCGTGCTGTCAACGGCTTTCGAAGTCCACCAGGTCACTTTGGCTGGCACAACGTTCATCGTAGAAACGGCGGGCAAGCGCGGAGGTACTTCGGCGGTGCCGTCGGCAACGTCGGCGAAGCAAGGAGGGCGAGTCTTGCACGGAGGCACCACTGGCATTGCAGCGCGGTCAGAGGATTGCAGCGCCCGCCGGGCTCTTCGAGCCAAGCAAGATCGAGGAGTGACCAACAACATCATCCGCGGCAACGTCAGGGACTCCGTCCCCGGCGACTGGTCCAACGCCGCCGCCCGGGCCACGGGCAACATCGTGGACAACACCGGCACACAGGTCACGCCGGCATGGTTCACCGACCACGCCCTCGGCAACCTGCATCTGACCGACCAGCCCGCCGCCGCCGTCGACCAGGCCACCGTGCTGCCGGAGGTCCCCGAGGATTTCGACACCGGCTCCCGCCCCTGCGGACCGGCCCCCGACATGGGCGCCGATGAATTCGGCTGGCCCATCCCCGGCGACGCCAACCTCGACGGCACCGTCGGCATCGCCGACCTGGGAGCACTGGCCGACCACTACGGCCAGGGCGCAGGCGGCACCCCGGCGGTGCCCGAACCGGCCTGTGCAGCGCTGATGCTGGCAGGCGTCGCGGCCCTGGTGCTGCGCAGGGCCAGGCCCTCCGCCAAGTGAGCGCCGGACGAATCGCATCCGCCCCGTACGTCGCGCTTCTTCGGGCCGGCAGCAGCGCCGGCTGCGCGCTCGTGCCGCAACGGGTGCCCGGGGGCGTCCGGCACCGGCAAATCGGCCTTGACCGCAGCGGTCCCCGCCAGTAAGAGAGGCTCTTCGGCCGTGGCAGCGCGCGTGCGTATCGTGCCCCGAGCCGGCGGAACCACCAGTGCCTCAGCAGAGCCCCGACAGCCCGCAGCGCGACCTGGAAGAACTGCGAAAGCAGATCGACGAACTCGACCGGAAGATCGTCGAGCTGCTGAACGCCCGCGCGCGCGTGGTGGTGGAGATAGGCAAGGCCAAGCAGGCGACCGGCGCGCAGATCTACGCCCCCGACCGGGAAAAGGCCGTGCTGGACCGCGTGGCCGCACTGAACACCGGCCCCCTGCCGCAGCGCACCCTCCAGGCCATCTACCGCGAGTTGATGAGCGGGTCGTTCGCCCTCGAACAGCCCCTGCGCATCGGGTACCTGGGCCCGGAGGGCTCCTTCAGCCACCTGGCGGCGGTGAGGAAGTTCGGGGCATCGGTGGAGTATCTGCCCATGGCCGACATCCGCGCCGTCTTCGAGGAGACCGGCAAGGGCCACGTGGACCTGGGCATGGTTCCCATCGAGAACAGCCTTGGCGGCGGCGTCATCGAGACCATGGACGCCTTCATGGACCATGACGTGCGCATCCGCGCGGAGGTGCTGGTGGAGATTCACCACAACCTGCTGGCCAACTGCCCCCCGGAGGAGATCACCATGATCGCCTCCAAGCCGGAGATCTTCGCCCAGTGCCGGAACTGGCTGAGCCGGTCGTTCCACAAGGCCGACCGCATCCCCGTGGCCAGCTCCGCCCGGGCGGCGGAGATGGCCGCCCAGCAGCACGGCATGGCGGCCATCGGGTCGGTCATGGCGGCCGAGCTTTACGGCCTCAAGGTCATCTTCGCCAACATCGAGGACAACCCCTCCAACCTGACCCGGTTCTTCGTGATCGGCAAAGGCGAGGGCCCGGGCCCCACCGGCAGCGACAAGACCACGCTGATGTTCACCACCGTCCACCGGGCCGGGGCCCTGGTGGAGGTGCTGAACGTCCTGGGCGCCCACGGCGTGAACATGACCAACATCGACACACGTCCCAGCAAGCGACGAAACTGGGAGTACTACTTCTTCGTGGACTGCGAAGGGCACATGGCCGAGCCGAACATGGCCGAGGCGGTCGAGGACGCCACCGCTCACTGCCTGGAGATGCACGTGCTGGGCAGTTACCCCAAGGCCAACGAGCCCGTCTGATGCCGCCGAAGACGGCGGCATGCGGGGAAGACCAACGATGATCGTGGTAATGAAACAAGGCGCGACCGACGCGCAGATCGATCACGTCATCGAGCGGATCGAGCAGTTGGGACTGCGCTCGCACGTCTCCCGCGGGCAGTTCCGCACCATCATCGGCGCCATCGGCGACAAGCAGCCGGCACACCAGCAGATCCTTGAGGCCCTGGCCGGGGTTGAGCGCGTGGTCCCCATCATGAAGCCCTTCAAGCTGGCCTCGCGCGAGTTCCACGCTGAGAACTCGGTGGTGGAGGTGGCCGGCGTGCGCTTCGGCGGGCCGGAGATAAGCATCATCGCCGGGCCCTGCGCGGTGGAGAACGCCGAGATGATGGAGCGCATCGGCCGGGCGGTGGCCGCGGGCGGCGCGGTGATGCTTCGCGGCGGGGCGTTCAAGCCGCGCACCAGCCCGTATGACTTCCAGGGCCTGGGCGAGGACGGGCTGAAGCTGCTGCGCGCCGCCGGCGACCGCCTGGGCCTGCCGGTGGTCTCGGAGGTGCTGGCCGCCGCCGACGTGGAACTTGTAGGCCGGTACGTGGACATGTTCCAGGTCGGCGCCCGCAACATGCAGAACTTCCAACTGCTGAAGGAAATCGGCCAAGCCGGCAAGCCCGTGCTGCTGAAGCGAGGTTTCGCGGCCACCATCCGCGAGTACCTCATGAGCGCCGAGTACGTGCTGTCGCGCGGGAACCATAACGTGGTCCTGTGCGAGCGCGGGATAAAGAGTTTCGAGACGGAGGTGCGGTTCACCCTGGACGTCTCGGCCGTGCCGGTCATCAAGGAATACAGCCACCTGCCCGTGCTCGTGGACCCGTCACACGCGGCCGGCAGACGACAACTGGTCCCGGCCCTGGCCCTGGCCGGCATCGCCGCCGGCGCCGACGGCATCATCGTGGAGGTGCACGACCGGCCGGAAGAGGCCCTCTGCGACGGGCCGCAGGCCCTGCTGCCGGAGGACTTCCGCCAACTGGTTGACCGGATCGGTCGGCTGGCCGCGGCCCTGGGGCGGGGCCTGAGCCGCCCGTCGTCGCAACAGCCGGAATAGGCCCGCTGGCCAGCAGGTCGGGGCCGGAAGGCACTCAGACTCGAAGGTCAAGGAGCAGTCGATGCCCAGGAAGCTATTCATCGCCGGCAACTGGAAGATGAACACCAACGCCGCCTCGGCCCGCGCCCTGGCCGAGGCGCTGGTGGAGAAGATCGGCTCGGTGGAGGCGGTGGACCTGGCCGTCTGCCCGCCGTTCGTGTACCTCTCGGCGGTGGGCGAGGTGCTGGCCGCCAGCCGCATCGCCCTGGGGGCCCAGGATGTCTACTATGAAGACGACGGGGCCTTCACCGGCGAGGTCTCCACGGCCATGCTCAAGGACGTTGGCTGCAGCTATGTCATCTGCGGCCACAGCGAGCGCCGACACGTCATCGGCGAGACCGACGAGCTGATCAACCGCAAACTGCTCAAGGCCCTCGGCGACGGACTGCGACCCATCCTCTGCGTGGGCGAACTGCTGGAGGAACGTCGCGCGGAGGAGACCCTGGAGGTCGTCCGGCGGCAGGTGCAGTTGGGCCTGGAGGGCGTCTCCGGCGGCGACGTCGACAAGGTGACCATCGCCTACGAGCCGGTCTGGGCCATCGGCACGGGGGTGGTGGCCACGCCCGAGCAGGCCCAGGAGGTGCACGCCATGATCCGGGAGGTGCTGGCCCAGCTATACGACCAGGCCATCGCCGAGGCCATGCGCATCCAGTACGGCGGGTCGGTCAAGCCCAAGAACGCCGAGGCCCTGCTGGCCTGCCCGGACGTGGACGGTGCCCTGGTCGGGGGGGCCAGCCTGAAGGCCGACCAGTTCGCCGAGATCGTCTCCAAGGGCCTGGGAGGCTGACCGGCGGCAAGGCCGTCGGGGCGATTGCGGATTGCCACGCCCGCAAGGGTTGTTATGATTTGACCGATCCGGACGGGTTGGAGCACAGAGGAGCAAGATGACAACGTTCCTGGCAGTGCTGTTCGTCATCATCTGCCTGCTGCTGATAATAGTGATCCTTCTTCAGAAGGGCCGGGGCGCCGGTCTGGGTGGCGCCTTCGGCGGCATCGGCAGCTCGGCCTTCGGCACGCGGACGGGGGACGTCTTCACCTGGGTGACCATCATCCTCGTGGGCGTCTTCCTGCTGCTGGCGGTAGTGGCCACGCGGGTCTTCACACCCACCCCCACGCCGGTGGACACGCCCACGTTCGTCCCGCCGCCCGGGCCCATCAACAAGACCATCCGCGTCTCCATCCAGTGCCGGACGCCCAAGGCGAGGATCTTCTACACGCTCGACGGCAGCGATCCCACCAAGGAGGCCATCGAGTACGACGGCGCCACGGTGCCGGTCCGGCCCGGCCAGACGCTCAAGGCACGGGCGTTCCTTCGGGGCTGGAAGGACAGCGAGGTGGCCGTCGGCGTGTACGCCGACGCCCTCAAGGCGACCACCACCACCGCACCGACCACCAGCACCGCCCCCGCGACCGCCACGGGGCCGGCCAAATAGGAGCCGAGCCGATGGCTCGCTCAATGACAGGCTACGGGGACGCACGCGGCCAGGTGGCCGGCGCCGAGTACGCCGTGGAGGTCCGCGCGGTCAACAGCCGGTACTTCAAGGCCGTCATCCGCCTGCCGGAGATGTGGGGCTTCCTGGAGACCGACATCGAGTCCCTTCTGCGGCGCCGCCTGCACCGCGGCAGCATCCACCTGACGATGCGGATGAAGGCGAGCTCGCCGGAGACGACCTACGAGGTCAATACCGCCGCGCTGGAACGTTACCTGGAACAAATCGAGATGGTCCGTCCCGACCAGACCGACGTGGCCCTGACGGTGGACCTGGCCTCGCTGCTGCAACTGCCCGGCGTGTGCCTGCCGCCGGAGGCCGGGGAGCTGGCCGAGAAGGCCGGCCCGGCCCTGATGGCCATGGTGGACCAGGCCATCGACGCCGTCATCGCCATGCGCCTGACCGAGGGAAAGAGCATCGCCGAGGACCTGCGGGCCCAGTGCCAGCTCATCGAACAGCGACTGGGGGTAATCGCCGGCCGCGCCGACTGCGTGGTGGCCGACTACCACGAACGACTGAAGCGGCGCGTGGAGGAGCTGACAGCGGCAGCCAGCCTGAAGATCGACGAGGCAGACCTGGCCCGCGAGGTCGCCATCTTCGCCGAGCGCTGCGACATCGCCGAGGAGATATCCCGGCTTCGGGCGCACCTCCAGCAGTTCCGCGAGGCCCTGGAGGGCGAGGAACGACCCGGGCGGAAGCTGGAGTTCATCGCCCAGGAGATGCTCCGCGAGGCCAACACTATCGCCGCCAAGGCCGGCGACAGCGATATCGCCCGCAACGTCGTCGAGATCAAGACGGCCGTGGACCGCATCAAGGAACAGACCCAAAACCTGGAGTGAGCCACGGGGCCGCGGCGGGCAGGCAGGCAGATGGGGGCTGGCAGGATTCGGCATCCTTGAGCGACAAGGGAAAACTCGTGGTCATCTCCGGGCCCTCGGGCGTGGGCAAGAGCAGCATCGTGCGCGAGGTGCTGGCGCGGACGGGGGCGGTCTTCAGTGTCTCGGCGACCACGCGCCGCCCCCGGCCAGGCGAGACCGACGGTCGGGAGTACCACTTCGTGGACCGGCCCACCTTCGAGGCGATGATCGCCCGCGGCGAGCTGCTGGAGTGGGCGGAGGTCTTCGGCGACTACTACGGCACCCCGGCCGGGCCCGTGCGCGAGGCGATCGACGCCGGCAGGACGGTCATCCTTGAAATCGACATCCAGGGCGGCCTGCAAGTGCACGAAAAGCACCCGCAGGCCGTCTTCGTGTTGATCCTGCCGCCTTCGGAGGCCGAACTCCGCCGGCGACTGGCCGGGCGGGGCACCGAGGCGAACGGGTCCCTTCAGCAGCGACTGGCAAAGGCCGCCGAAGAAATCCGAACCGCCCGCGACAGCGGGGTGTATACTCATCTGGTCGTCAACGACGACCTGGAACGGGCCATCCAGGAGGTGGTCGAAATAGTCACCCGGGAGAGCAGGCAGCCATGATAGAGGCACTCAAGAGTGATGAACTGGTGTACAAGGTCGGAGGACGCTTCAAGCTGGCCGCGCTTGTCCAGAAGCGCTGGGCCGAACTGCTCGAGGGCGCCCGGCCGCTGGTCGAGCGCAAGAGCGGCATGACCCTCATGGAAGTGGTCATCCAGGAGATCCTCGAAGACAAGATCGCCATCGACTACGACAACTCCGACATCCCCAAGCCCGAAGAGGTCATCCGCCTGCCCAGGAGGGACTGACACCGGCGGCCAGGGGCAGAGATGGGCAGCGAGGACTACAAGCTGGACGGCTACGAGGTGCTGCTGTGCGTCACCGGCGGCATCGCCTGCTACAAGTCTGCCGCGCTGACCAGCAAGCTCATCCAGGCGGGCGCGGGCGTGACCGTGGCCATGACCGAATCCGCCAGCCGCTTCGTGGCCCCGCTGACCTTTCAGACCCTCTCGGGCCGGGCAGTGTACAGCTCCATGTGGCAGGCCGTGGAGGATTACCGCCCGGGGCACCTCTCGCTGACCGAGGCCGCCGACCTGATGATCGTCGCCCCGGCCACGGCCAACATCCTTGCCAAGATGGCCGCCGGCATAGCCGACGAGCTGGTCTCGGCCTTGGCCCTCTCGGCCCACGGGGCATGCGACATCCTCCTCGCCCCCGCCATGAACACCCGCATGTGGGAGGCCCCCGCCACCCAGGCCAACCTCGCCACCCTGGCCGAACGCGGCGTGCATACCGTCGGGCCGACAGAGGGCTACCTGGCCTGCGGGGCCGTCGGCAAGGGCCGGATGGCCGAGCCCGCCGAGATCCTCGCCGCCGCCGGCAGGCTGCTGACCCGACGCGAGCCAAAGCGCCGCCGCTGACTGCCCGGCGCCCCGGCGGCGGAAGACACGCCCTGGCCAGCTCCACCCCCGCGCTGGGCCGTTTACCCTCCGGCGAGGGACCATTACGCTATGGCCATGAACGTCATCGTCACCGCCGGGCCGACCCGCGAGTACATCGACGCGGTGCGCTTCATCACCAACGCCTCCAGCGGGCGGATGGGCTATGCGTGTGCAGCCGCAGCCGTCGAGGCCGGCCACCGCGTCACGCTCGTCACCGGCCCGGTGGCCCTGGCCCCGCCGGCCGGTGTCGAACTGGTCCGCTTCGTCAGCGTCGCCGAGCTGCGCTCGGCGCTGGAGGAGCGCTTCGACGATTGCGACGCCTTGATAATGGCGGCGGCCGTCGGCGACTTCACCGTGGCCGGGGCCCGGAACGGGAAGATCCCCCGCTCCGGCGGGCCCATCCAGATAACACTCTTGCCCACCGAGGACATCCTGGCCTCGCTGGCGGCACGGCGACGGGAGGAACAGGTCCTGATCGGATTCGCCCTGGAAGAGCCAGCCGACGTGGAGAAGGCCCGCGGCGAGATGGCCGCCAAGGGCTGCGACTACGTGGTGCTGAACCGGCCGGCGGCCATGTCGGCCGAGGCCTCCGAGGCGTGCATCATCTCCCGCAGCGGCATCGTGCTGCCCTGGGCGGCCCGGCCCAAGGAAGAGCTGGCCAGGCACATCGTCGCCCTGCTGGCCGGGCAGCGGGAAGACTGAGGTCATAGAGAGCCGCCATGGCCCCGCCCAACCTGCTGTTGCTGTTCACCGACGAGCAGCGCTACGACACCCTGGGGGCCTACGGCAACGAGGGCATCAAGACGCCGAATCTGGACCGGCTGGCGGCGCGGAGCAACGTCTTCCAGCGGGCCTACGTCACCCAGCCGGTGTGCACGCCGTCGCGCTCCACCCTGCTGACCGGCCTGTACCCCCACGCCACCGGCTGCGTGGCCAACAACGTGCCCCTCCCGCCCGACGTGCCCTGCCTGCCGGAGATGCTCCCGCCGGGCCTGTACGCCACGGCCTACCACGGCAAGTGGCACCTGGGCGACGAGGTCTTCGCCCAGCACGGCTTCGACGAGTGGGTCAGCATGGAGGACATGTACATCCCGTACTACCGGCCCGGACGCGACCGCAGCGCCCGCTCTGACTACCACCATGTGCTGTTCGTGAACTTCCTGGAGCCGCACATGCCCTTCTTCGGCCCGCGTGACGGGCAGCACGACCCCGACGAGGTGGCCTTGCCGGACAACTTCCAGACCGAGTCGCCCCAGGCCGAGCCGCTCAAGGCCCGGTTGCTGAGGGAGTTCTACCGCCAGGTCGGCCACAGCGACCTGCTGCCTACGCTGCTGGAGCTCATGGGCCAGGGCCAACCCGGCCACCTCCAGGGCAGCTCGCTGCGGCCACAGTTGGAAGGCACCGGTGCCGATACCCGCGACGTGTTCATCGAATGGAACGGCACCGACAGCGGACTGGAGCAGTTCACCGCCGGCCGGGACTATCCGGCGTACCTGGCCCGGCTCGCCAGCGCCGAGCAGTGCGCCGCTGCCGGACAGTCGCACCGTGACCGTCGAGAAGAAAGGGCTGAGCATGTCACTGGATGAACTGTTCCGGGCTACGGAACCGGCGACCGCCATCCGCGGGGTGCACCTGGACCTCAAGGGCACACCGCCGACGAGCGAAAGACTGGTGGAACTGCTGCGTCTCTTCGCCGCGGCGCGCTACAACGCCGTCCTGGTGGAGTGGGAGGACACCTTCCCCTGGACGGTGGACGAGCGCTTCCGCTGCGAGAGCGCCTACACGCCCGCGCAGGTCGAGCAGTTCTGCCAGGCCGCCGGCCAGCTCGGCCTGGAGGTCATCCCGCTGGTGCAGTGCCTGGGACATATGGAGACCCCGCTGTCAGTTGGCCGCTACGAGCACCTCCGCGAGGAGCCCCACTGCTCTTGCGCGCTCAACCCGCTGGCCCGCGGTGCGCGCGAGCTGATCGAGCGGATGGTCCAGGACGTCCTGTCCCTGCTGCCCAAGCCGCGCTGGTTCCACCTCGGCGGCGATGAGGCGTGGAGCTTCGGCACGCATCCGGAGACCCGCGCCTACGTTCAGCGGCACGGCAAGGGCGCCCTGTACCTCCACCACGTCGAGCCCATCCTGGACCTGCTCGCCCGGGCCGGCATCCGCCCCATCCTCTGGCACGACATGATGCGACAGTGGGACTCCCAGGCCCTCCGCCGCCTGGCCGAAAAGGCCGACCTGTGCGTGTGGGGCTACCGGGGCCACCCCGACACCACCACCGGCCACTACAACACCGAGGTCATCCGGCGCTTCGCCGACCACGGCATGACCATGTGGGCGGCCACCGCCTACAAGGGCGCCAGCGGGCAGGACGCCGACCTGACCGACCAGGCCCTCCACCGCGAGAACGCCCTGGCCTGGGTTGAAGTGGCCGGGAGGTTCGACTTCCGCGGCGTCTTCGCCACCGCATGGAGCCGGTACTCCACCCACAACGTGCACTGCGAGACCATCGAGGCCACCCTGGACTCGATGCTGGAGGTGGGCTGCATCCTTCACGATGGCCGCCCGCCGGCAGGTGGCATCGAGGCCTGCCGGGCCGCACTGGCCGAGCTGCCGGAGGCCGAGAGATTCCCCGCCTGCCGGGCCGCCATGGAGAGGCTCTCCTCGGCCCGCCGGGCAGGCTGGGACGCGGTCAAGCTGCTGCGACAAGTCGTGGTGATGGCCACACTGGATGCCCGCCGACGCAGCGGCGGGGTGCTGGCGGCCAACCTGGGCCGACTCCGCCGCGCCGTGGTGGAGGCCGAGGCCGCCGCCCGGGATGCGCGCC
>MVCS01000034.1 GCA_002049885.1 Planctomycetales bacterium 4484_123
TCCCGCTCAAACTGCCGGGACAGTGGCCGGGGCGGTCTGTCCGCCCCCTGCGGCGGTCGTCGCCGGTCACAGCGGCGCGTCCGCGGCCGATTCTCACGGCCTTCCCTTTGGCCCCTACCAGGGGCCGCCTGTGACGCAACGACGGACACCATAGACCACAACCCACCGCCCTGTCAACGGCCCAGGGGCCCGGAAAGACGAAAAAATCCCACAACCCACAACGCGAAAACCCCGCACATCCCCAGCCCCCCGCAGGCATTCCCGGCGGCGGGCACCGCCCAACCGGCCCGCACCCAGGCCCCGACCCGCCGCCGCCGGACGAGCCCACTACTCGCCCAGCAGCGCGGCGCACCGGGCGACGATCTCCTTGGCCAGCTCGCCCGGCTCGCCATCGCGGCGGAAGCCGGCGGCGTCGCTGTGGCCCCCGCCGCCGAAGCCTTCGGCCACCTTCGCCACGTCCACCCGCCCCCGGCTGCGGAGGCTGACACGCAGACGCCCGTTTCGCTGCACAATCACTATTACCGAGACCTCCACCGTGGCGAGCCGCATGGGTTCCTGGACGATGTCCTCGGTCTCGTCCTCGAAGGCACCCGTGCGCTGGAAGTCGTCGCGAGTCAGCGTCATCACGGCAATCCGGCCGTCCAGATACAACCTGAGCGAATCCAGGGCCGCCGCCAGCAGCCGGAGCCGCTCCGGCCGGTCCGACTGATAGATGCGCCGGTACAGCTCATCGAGCCTGACGCCCGCCTCCATCCACTTCCCGACCGCCCTCAATGCCCGGGCGTCGGTGTTCGCGTGGCGCAGCCAGCCGGTATCGGTCAGGACGGCCGTCGCCAAGGCCTCGGCCGCCCGCAGGGGCACCGGCCAGCTCAGGTCCCCCAGCAACTCGGTCACCATCACTCCCGCGGCAGCCGCCGATATGTCACTCCAGACCGCCGTGCCGATGTCGTCGGCTGTGGCGTGGTGGTCGATGATGGCCACCTTCGCTCGATGCTGCGTGATCGCCTCGGCCAGCGGCCCCAACTGCTCCCGGGAGCAGGTGTCCACGACGACTATCAGCTCGACCTGGCCGGCCAGCTCGGCGAAGCGCCCGGGCGGCTCGACGGTGCAGCCTGCAAGCAGGAAGGCGTAGCGCCCCGGCACGGCGTCCGGCACGAGGACGCGACAATCCTTGCCCGCGGCCGAGCCTGACGACCACAGGCCCGAGACCGACCCCAAACCGTCGCCGTCCGGGCGCATGTGGGTTATCAGCAGCAGCGAGCCGGCTCGGCGGAGGGCTTCCGCCACGTCGGCTCGACCGGCCGGCCTGTCAGCGGCACAATTCGCGGACACGTTCGACGTCCTTTCCAATCTGGGCCCGCAGGGCGCCGGCGTCGGGGAACCTGGCCTGGTCCCGCAGCCTGGCCACGAAGGCCAACGCGATGGATTGACCGTAGAAATCGCCTGCGGCGTCGATGAGGTTGGCCTCGATGCAGCGTTCGCCGGACCCGAAGGTCGGCTTGTTGCCGATGGACACCGCCGCCTTGTACCTCTGCCCGCCCAGCTCCGCCCAGGCGGCATAGATGCCGTCGCCCGGGACGATGGTGGCCGCCGGGGCCACGTTGGCCGTGGGGAAGGAAAGCTTCCGGCCCCGGCCCTCGCCGCCCACGACCCGCCCGTAGAGCACAAACGGCCTGCCCAGGCACAGGGCGGCGTCCGCCACCTTCCCGTCGGCCAGCAGCGAGCGGATGAGCGAACTGGAGATTCGCACCCGGCCCTGCCCGGGCAACTCCGCCGTCACCGGGGCAACCTCGATGACATCGTAGCCGCCCTCGCCGGACAGTGCCCGGAGTGTCTCGGTGCTGCCGCCGCGCCCGCGCCCGAAGCGGAAGTCCGTCCCTTCCACCACGTGCAAGGCGGCCAGCCGGCCCACCACCACCTCGCGGACGAAGGCCTCGGCGTCCATGGCCAGCAAGGCCGGCGATGCCGGCATCACGACCACAGCATCTGCCCCGGCCTCGCCCAACAGGCGGTACTTGACCTGCTTGGGCAAGATGGGCTCGGCGTCGCCGCGGTCTGAAAGCGCCAGTCGGGTCGGCCGGTCGAAGGTCATCGCCACCAGGGCCGCGGCCTCGGCGTCCGCAAGCTTGCGGCCCCTGTGCAGGATGGCCTGATGGCCCAGGTGCACGCCCTCGAAGTTCCCCACGGTCAGCACGCAACGGCGCAGGGGCGGGGGAAGCTTCTCCAGGTCCTCGATGACCTCGACACTCATGGATGGACCCGTAATCCTTCTCGCCGGCCCGTCACTCTGCCAGTACCATCGGCACTTCGGTGCCGCTGTCCACCAGGCGGACCTCCACGCTGTAAGTCCGGCGAAGCACGTCGGGACGGATGACCTCGCCCGGCCGGCCCGCGGCGACCACCTCTCCGTCCCGCAACAACACCAACTCGTCGGCAAAGCGCCCGGCCAGGTTCACGTCGTGGCTGACGCAGACGACCGCCATGGGCCATTCGTGCGCCAGCCTGACCAGCATGCGGTAGATACCAAGTTGATGCTTGATGTCCAAATGGCTGGTGGGTTCGTCCAGCAAGAGCACCTTGGGTTGCTGGGCCAACGCCCGGGCGATCATCACGCGCTGGGCCTCCCCGCCGGAGAGGGCCTCCAGGGTCCGCCCGGCAAGGTCGGCCGTCTCGGTCATGATCATGGCTTGCTGCACGACTCCGCGGTCGATGGCTCGCGCCAGCCCCAGCGGGCCCATGTGGGCGTACCGGCCCATCATCACGATCTGGCGCACCGTGAAGGCAAACGCCGAGGCCGGGAACTGCGGCACGTAGGCCATGACCCTCGCAAGCTGGCGGTCGGAGTAGTCCGCCACGTCCCGGCCCGCCAGCAGCACCCGCCCCGCCGCCGGCCTCAACAGGCCCAACATGCAGCGCAGCACGGTCGTCTTGCCCGAGCCGTTCGGCCCCAGCAGGCACAGCAATCTGCCGGTCCCGACCTCCAGGTTCACCCCGCGCAGCACGGGCCGGCCCGGCACGTACTCGAACGCCAACTCGCAGACCTGGAGGATGCGCCCGTCGTCGTTCATGCCCGCGCCTCCCCGAACCGCCGCCGTAACAGGTAGATGAAGAACGGCCCGCCGGCCAGGGCTGTGAGGATGCCCACGGGTATGAGGCTCACGCCGATGAGCGGGCCGGCCGTCCGGCAGAGCACTTCGGCGCCGGCCAGGAAGACCGCCCCCACCAGCCCGCTGACGAGCAGGCCGAGGCGGTGGTCCGGGCCGATGAGCATCCGGCAGATGTGCGGGACGATGAGGCCCACGAAGGCCACCGGGCCGGCCAGGGCCACCGCCGCCGCCGTCATCACCCCCACCGCCGCGAACGTCACCAGCCGTAACCGCTGCACAGTGACTCCCGTGGCCGTCGCCACCTCGTCGCCCAGGCCCAGCACGTTGAACGCCGCCCCGTGCAGCACCAGCACCGCCCAGCCAACCAGCACGCACCCGCCGCAGACGGCCAGCAGCGTCAGGTCCGTCGAGTCCGGCAACCGGCCCATGGCCCAGTGGGCGAAGTCCGCTATTCGGTGCGGGTCCACGTACAGGTAGATCGTCAGCATGATGGCGGCATTGAACGAGTTGACGATCACGCCGGAGAGTATCAGGGCGTACGGGTCCAGCCGGCCTCGACGCTGAGCGATGCCGTACACCACGGCGCAGGTGATGATCGCACCGACGAACGCCAGCACCGGCGTGGAGAGCCACCCCGGCAGGGCCGTCCAGGCCGATACGGCCAGACCCAGCAGCACCCCCACCCCCGCCCCGCTGGAGATGCCCAGCACGTAAGGCTCGGCCAGGGGGTTGCGCAGCAGGCCCTGTAGCGCCATCCCCGCCGCCGCCAGCGCCGCCCCTACCAGCCCCGCCGCCAGCAGCCGATGCACCCAGGCCAGCAGCAGCGACCTGCTGGGCGCCGAGGCTGCCCGATGGGTCGAGTGAATCATCCCGGCCAGCTCTCCGGCAAGGTCGGCCAGGCGGGTCGAAGGAATGGTCCAGCCCCGGTCGGTCACCACGAAGACCCGCCCTGTCCTGGCCGCCGGCAGCTCCTTCCAGTCAAGCCAGTAGCGCCGCGCCCGCTCGGACTGTCCGCGGGAAAGGCTCTGGCAGATGAGCACGTCGGGCGCGGCCTTGACGATGGCGTCGATGTGCGTCCGCCGCCACCGCGTCTTGCCGGGGATGTCGGCCCCGGCGTTGAGGCCTCCGGCGGTGCGTATCAGGTCGGCCACGAAATTATCGTCGCCGGCCGCCGTAGGCCGGTCCGTGCCCATCACGAACAGCACCCGCGGCCTGGGTCGGCCGGCGACGCGGCGGCGGACTGACTCCAGCTCGGCGGTGAAGCGCCGGGCGGCCTTGGCGGCCAGGGCCTCCTGGCCCAGCACCTCGCCGATGCGTCGTATCGCCGCCGGCACGTCTGCCAGACGCTCCAGCCGGAGTTGCACCACCCGCACGCTCGGGTCGATGTCACGGACGCCCTTGAACTTCTCCGGGGAGGACTGGGTGAATATCACCGTTGGCCGGACGGCCAGGATGCGCTGCGAATCGATGCTGAAGGCATCGCCCACCACGGCCCGTCGCTGGCCGGCGGGTGGCTGGCAATAGGTCGTCACGCCCACCACGTACTGCCCCAGGCCCATGTCGAAGAGAATGGTGGTGATGGCCGGCGAGAACGACACCACCCTGGGCGCCCCCGACCGCGCCGGCGTCGAGGCCCTGCGGCAGGAAGCACAGACCACCAGCACCGTCGGAATGAGCAGTAGCAATCGTCTCATGTTCGCAGGACCGGCCGGCTGAAGCGACGGGCGATGGTAGGCCGGCCTCGATGGGGTGTCAAGCCGACCCGGATGCCCCGCTCTCCAGCCGGCGGAAGGCCGCCGGCAGGTGGTCGATGAGGTCCGTGGCCATCACGGAGATCTCTCCCAGCCGCTCAGCCGCCAAGTCCCCCGCCAGACCGTGGACGTGCACGCCCAGACAGGCCGCCTCGAAGGGCTCCATGCCCTGGCCCATCAGGGCCGCCACCAGGCCGGTCAGGACGTCGCCGGAGCCCCCGGTGGCCATGCCCGGATTGCCCGTGCCGTTGACGAACACCCGCTTGCCGTCTGTCACCACCGTGCCGGCGCCTTTCAGCACGACCACCAGCGCCGCCTCGGCCTGTCCGGCGCCGGTCCATTCGGCCGCGGCCGCGACGGCGGCTCGCTGCCGGTCGGCCTGTATGTCGCAGACGGCCTTGCCCGTCAGCCGGGCGAACTCCCCCGGGTGCGGCGTCAGCACCAGCGGGCACTGCCGCAGGACCGGCCAGCCCTCCAGGCTGCGGAGGTTGTTCAACCCGTCGGCATCGAGCACCACGGACTTGGACTGCCCCAGGACCGCCCGCACCACGGCGGCCGCCGGCGGCGAGACGCCCATGCCCGGGCCCACGGCCAGCACGTCGGCGGCCTGGGCCGAGGTCAGCACCTCCCGCACCGCTCGCTGCGCCAGCCGGCCGGACTGCACGCACGGCAGCGGCACCGAGGTGGCACAGGGGCACAACGAGGCCACCGCCAACTGCACCGGCTCCGGGACGGCCACCGTCACCAACCCCGCCCCGCCGCGCAGGGCGGCATTGGCCGCCAGTGCGGGCGCGCCTATCATCCCCCGCGAGCCGCCCACCACCAGCACCCGGCCGAAGTCGCCCTTGTGTCCCTGGCGGCGGCGGGCCGGCAGCAGCGGCGGGGACTGCACAGGTTCAAACCGCTCGGGCATGTGTCTCTCCCAGGCAACGCCTCCGTCATACGACCTGCATAATGAGCGGCTCGGTCAGGCTTGTCCTTCCGCCCGGCGGCGGGCCGACCGCCCCGCTATCAGGGCGGCGGCATAGCCCGCGGCGAAGCCGTTGTCTATGTTGACCACCACCACACCGGCGGCGCAGGAGTTGAGCATCGTCAGCAAGGCCGACAGCCCGCCGAAGCTCGCTCCGTAGCCCACCGACGTGGGCACGCCGATGACGGGCACGGACACCAACCCGCCGACCACGCTGGCCAGGGCCCCCTCCATGCCGGCCACCACGATGACCACATCGGCCTGGTGGAGGTCCTCCAGGGCATCCAGCAGGCGGTGAATGCCCGCCACGCCCACGTCATAGTGCTTCACCACCCGCTGAGCCATGATCTCGGCCGTCACGCGGGCCTCTTCGGCCACCGGCAGGTCGCTGGTCCCGGCGGCGACCAATGCCACCCGGCCGCCGACCAGTTGCACCTGGCCCTGCCGCAGGGTGATGGCCCGGGCCGAGGCGTGGTACTCGGCCTCGGGACAGGCCGCCCGCACCGCCTGGAAGGTCTCAGGACCGGCCCGGGTGGCCAGGACGTTGCCGCCCTGCTCTGCCAGCTTGGCAAAGATCATCGCCACCTGTTCGGGACTCTTGCCCGGAGAGAAGATCACCTCCGGGAAGCCGCAGCGGATGGCCCGATGATGGTCCACGGTGGCGAAGCCGAGCCGTTCGAACGGCAGCCGGCGGAGCCGGGCAATCGCCTCATCCACCTCCGTGGCGCCGTTGCGGACCGACTCCAGCAGTGAACGAAGCGCTCGTTCGTCCATGACAGGTCAGATTATAAGAACTCCACCGCCCCGGGGGACCAAAAAGCACGGTCCGGGCCCGGGGCAAGGGCAAGGGCCCTGCCAAGGTTGGCCGACTTGTCCTTGACATCGCCCCGGCACGTTGCCGTAGCATATGCTCGACGAGCACGTCAGACGGCACCGGACAGGTCCGGGGAGTGGCAGTAGCGCTGCCGGGCGGGGGCCTGGCCGGGCCAGCGTGGGCAGGGTCGGGGTCGTGAACGAAGACGGAAGCCACGGGTTCACGCTGACGGAGCTGGCGGTGGTCATCGCCATCTTGGGCGTGCTGATGGTGATCCTGATGCCGTCGCTGTCCGGCAGTCTGCGCCTCGCCCGTCGGGCCATCTGCAAGAGCAACCTGCGCCAACTGGGCTCGGCCTTCCAGGCGGCTGCCCAGCGGCGCGATGGTGACCTGGAGGCGATGGCCTACCCCGACCCGGCGAGATTTCCGAGCATCCCATACAACATCGTGCCCCACGACCGGCTGTTCGTCTGTCCCGAGGACGCGCCAGGGCAAGCCGCCCTGCCGGCGGGACTGAAATACCGGGCCTGCTGGCAGGGATACTACACGCTGGAGTTCGCCGACGGGGCCACGGCCCCCAATGGCCAGGTCTGCTGCCGGTCGCGTCGCGGGCAGGACGAGAGGGGCAGCTACACCGAGTTCGTCTTCGAGGAAAACTTCAACCAGGAGATCGGCTGCGACTTCATGGACCGCCGCCCGCCGGAGCAGCGCATTGGCGACCATTCCGACCGCGACGGTCTGTTTCGCATCTATGACAGCATCCCCGGCCGGGGCCGGGTCCTCCGGCTGCACTATTACACCTGCCCCATCGACAACCAGGCGTGGCTGTACGACCAGGGGCTCTTCGAGCCCAGCGGCAGGCTCTACGGGCACGCAGGCGAGGAGATCGAACTGGGCAGCATGTACAGCAGCTACGGTATCAACGCCAGGATCCACCGCCACCAGGTGGCCCCCGGGGCCATCGTGCTGCTGGACTACGAGCGAGGCGCGGACGACGAGGGCTTCGTGGCCGACCCGGACAGCCCCGATATCGCCAGCCGGCTGAGGCTCAGCGCCCGGCACCTGGGCAGGCTCAACGTGCTGCTGGCCGACCAGTCCGTGCGCACGGTCCGGCCCGAGGACATCTCCCCCGCCGCCAACGCCGGGGCCTGGTCGCCATGAGCCTTGCCCTTCGGGCGGGCACCGGGGCGGTGAATTTCGCTGCTCTTCCCTTTCCGGGTTGCCGGGCTATACTTCGTGTCTGAGAAAACCCGAGCGTCCGGTATCAGCGGAGGTCCCGGCCGGGAGTCTGATGGGAGTCGAGACATGCGAAAAGAATCGCTGGATTTTCTGGAACGGTTGCTGACGGCCCCGTCGCCCAGTGGGCACGAATCACCAGGTCAGCGGGTCTGGTGCGACTACGTCCGCCAGTTTGCCGACGAGGTCCGCACCGACGCCTACGGCAACGCGGTGGCGGTGCTGAACGGCGGCGGCGATCCGAAGATCATGATCGACGGGCACGCCGACGAGATAGGCCTGATGGTCAAGCATGTCGATGACAAGGGCTTCATCTACTTTCAGCGGATCGGCGGGGTGGACCCGGCCTTGGTGCGCGGCAAGCGGGTGAACATTCACACGGCCAATGGCGTGGTGCGTGGGGTCATCGGGGCACCTGCGATCCACCTGCGCGAGCGCGGCAAGGAGCCGAAGGTTCCCAAGGTGCACGAGTGTTACATCGACATCGGAGCCAAGGACGGCAAGGAGGCCCAGCGCCGCGTGGCCGTGGGCGACCCCATCACCTTCGGGGACGACTTCGAGCTGCTCAACCGGAACGTGGCGGTTGCCCGGGGCTTCGACAACCGCGCCGGGACCTGGGTGGCGGCGGAGGCCCTGCGGCTGGCCGCCTCGGGTGCGCCGCGCTGCGCCGTGTTCGCCTGTTCCTCGGTGCAGGAGGAGGTGGGACTGTCGGGGGCGAAGATGAACGTCTTCAACGTCAAGCCGGACGCCGCGCTGGTGGTGGACGTGACGCACGCCACCGACATCCCCGGCATCGATGCCAAGCAACACGGCGAGGTGAAGCTGGGGGCTGGGCCTACTATCAGCATTGGCCGGGAGAATCACCCGGTGCTGGTGGACCGGCTGCGCAAGGTGGCCAAACGGAAGCGGATTCCCGTGCAGTTCGAGCCTTTCAGCACCACCGGCGGCACCGATGCCTGGGCGATATACGTGGGCAATGGCGGGGTGCCGTCCGTGGTGGTCTCGGTGCCCAACCGCTACATGCACACCACGGTGGAGATGGTGGACCTGCGCGACATTCAGCGGACGGCCGAGCTGCTGGCGGCGTTCATCGCGGA
>MVCS01000169.1 GCA_002049885.1 Planctomycetales bacterium 4484_123
CTCCAGGCGCTACCAGGCCGGTGAGGGCACCGGGGAGCCCCTGCCCACGACTCCCGCGCCGTCGCCGGCCGTATCCGAGGAACCCCAGGCCGCCGAAGAACAACCTCGCCAGCCCCAGCCGCCCGAGACGCCCGACCACCTGGCCCGGCTGCTGAGGGCCAAACGCCGGGCACGCGGGCAGAAGGAAGAGGAGGATGCGAACGAATGAGACATATTGAAGTCCGGACAAACTCAACGGGAACACGAATTGCACGAATTATTACGAATTGCGCGAATGGAGGGACCCGGTGCAGACGCATCGTAGCGGCGGGATACTGTACAAGGAATTGAGCTATGCCCTCGTGGGCTGTGCCCAAAGGGTGCACTCGGAATTGGGGCCTGGTTTTCCGGAAAAGGTGTACGACAAGGCACTGGCCCACGAACTGGCGAAGACTCGGATCGCCTTCCAGGCCCAGGCGCGCTTCGAAGTATCCTACGATGGAATCGCCTGCGGAGAGTTCCGCGTCGATTTCTATGTGGACGGCAAGATCATCGTGGAAATAAAGGCTGCCGAGGCCATCTGCAAGCAGCACGAAGCGCAGGTGTTGGCTTACTTGAAGGCATCTGGTGCACATTTGGCCATTCTGCTGAACTTCGGAGAGGCCAGCCTCAGGGTCAAACGGTTTGTCAGCAAGGGCGTAGTACTGTGATAGTGACGCGATGCGGGATGATTCGTGGAGTTTGCTTTGATTCGTCGAATTCGTGCCGTGGTGATGGGAACGGGATAATTCGGGTAATTCGAAATAATTCGTGGAATTCGCGGTGTGCCGTTTCGGGCCGCAGACACCCCATGTGATGGCGCGCCAATAGCCAAGCACCGGTCAGGGAGAAGGCAATGTCGGAGACTACTGCCGATGTCGAGAAGCGCTGTCGGGACTTTCGCAGGATCTTCCACGACCTGAAGGCCGAGGTGGGCAAGGTCATCGTCGGTCATGAGACCATCGTGGAGGACGTGTTGATTTGTCTGTTCTGCGGGGGGCACGTGTTGTTGGAGGGCGTGCCGGGGCTGGGCAAGACGCTGCTGGTGCGGACGCTCAGCTCGGCCTTGTCGCTGAGCTTCCGGCGAATACAGTTCACCCCCGACCTCATGCCCGCCGACATCATCGGCACCAACGTGGTCATGGAGGACAGGGAGACCGGCGCCAGGCATTTTCAGTTCCAGCCCGGGCCCATCTTCGGGCAGATCATCCTGGCCGACGAGATCAACCGGGCCACGCCCAAGACCCAGTCGGCCATGCTGGAGGCCATGCAGGAGCACTCGGTGACTTCCGGGGGCAAGTTGTACAAGCTGCCCGAGCCGTTCATGGTGCTGGCCACGCAGAACCCCATCGAGCAGGAGGGCACATATCCGTTGCCCGAGGCCCAGCTCGACAGGTTCTTTTTCAAGCTGTTGGTGCCTTACAGCAACCGCGAGGAGCTGGCCGAGATACTCCAGCGCACCACCACGGGCATCCAGCCTGTTGCCGAGGCCGTCATGGACGGCCCGCAGATCATCGCCGCCCAGGAGCTGGTGCGTCGGGTGGTGGTCGCCCCGCACGTGCAGGACTATGCCATCCGGCTGGTGCTGGCGACGCACCCGGGCGGACAGTTCGCCACCGAGCAGGTCGGCCGGTACGTCCGCTACGGCGCCTCGCCTCGCGGGGTACAGGCGGTGGTGCTGGCCGGCAAGGTCCGCGCCCTGCTGGACGAGCGCTATCACCTGAGTTACGACGATGTGGCTGCCGCCTACCTGCCCGCCATGCGCCACCGCATATTGCTGAACTTCGAGGGTCAGGCAGAGGGCATCGACAACGACGATATCCTGCGGGACGTCCTGGCCCAGACGCCCAGGACGCTGGATGAGGCCGCCGCCGCACAATGAGCCCGACCGCCACAAACCGGCCGAGACGCCTCAGTGACCTGCTGGACCCGGCGTTTATGGCCTCCCTGGACGTCCTGGACGTCATGAGCCGGAAGATCCTCCAGGGCAAGCTACAGGGCGAACGCCGGGCCAAGCGCCGCGGCCGGTCCGTGGAGTTCGCCGACCACCGGCCCTATGTGGTCGGCGACGACCTGCGCTTCGTGGACTGGAACATCTACGGGCGGCTTGACCAGCTCTTTCTGAAACTCTTCCTGGAGGAGCTTGACCTGTCGGTGCAGATCCTCATCGACACCAGCGGCTCGGTGGCGATGGGCGAGCCGTCCAAGGAGCTGGCCATCAAGAAGCTCGCCGCCGCCCTGGGCTACGTGGGGCTGGTCAACAACAACCGCGTGACCCTCAGCGCCTTCGCCGACGGCCTGCGCGGGCAGGCCGCGAACATGCGCGGCCGGCGGTATGCCCAGCGCCTTGCCGACTTCCTGCTGGGCATCCGGGCCGAGGGGCTCTCACACTTCGAGCGGGCCTGCGCACAGCTGGCGGCGAGACGGGCCGGGGCCGGTGTGCTCATCGTCATCTCCGATTTCCTCTTCAAGGAAGGCTACGAGGCCGGCCTGCGCAGGCTGACCTGCCAGCAGTATGACCTGTACCTGATCCAGGTGCTCAGTCCCCAGGAGATCGAGCCGGACCTCACCGGCGACCTGAAACTGCTGGATATCGAGGATGGTGACGCCGCCGAGGTAACCATCAGCGCCGCCCTGCTGGAATACTACAAGCGCAACCTCGCCGGCTACTGCAACGAGCTGAAAGACTTCTGCCGGCGACGGGGAATGACCTATCTGCTGACCAACTCGGCAGAGCGGATGGAGGACTTCGTCCTCAAGACCCTCCGTCGCTTCGGGCTGCTGAAATGACAACACCAGGCAACAGACGCGAGGCACCAGGCACCAGGCGCCAGGCATCCGGCAGTCGGTGGCGATGTACTTGCTGAAGCTGCGGCGCAGGGAGCTGCCTGTCTCCAGCACGTTGCTCTGGAGGCGGGCCGTCCAGGACCTCCAGGTCAACGCACCATTCCAGCGGCTGCGGCTGAACCTGCTGCTGGTGCTGCAACTGCTGGCCCTGCTGGCCGTGCTGACCGCCCTGGCCGGACCGGTGCTCTCGCTCCGCGCCCGGGCGGGCAGGCGGTACGTCATCCTCATCGACTGCTCGGCGTCCATGAACGCCACGGACGTCCGACCCAACCGGCTGGCCGAGGCCAAGCGCCAGGCCAGGCAGTTTGTCGAATCGCTCCGCACCACATCCGGCTTCTCGCTCGGTCAGGAGGCCGAGCAGGCCATGGTCATCGCCTTCGCCAACACGGCCAAGGTCATGTGCGGTTTCACCTCCGATACCCACCGCCTGTTGCGGGCCATCGAGGCCGTTCGGCCCACCGACGGAGGCTCGGCGCTGGCTACGGCCCTGACCGTTGCCAGGGCCTTCGCGCAGAGCCCCGGCGAGGATGCCGGTGGCCGCGGCGCCGCCGAGCCGGCGCGCCTGGAGCTGTTCACCGACGGCCGCATCGCCGACACCGCCAAGCTTGCGGTCAACCCCGGGGAGCTGGTCTTTCACCGAGTGGGCCAGGGCGGCGGCAACGTCGGCATCGTGGCCATGCAGGCGCGGCGCTCGTTCGAGCGTGCCCAGGAGGTCAACGTGTTCGCCACCCTGGCGAACTACCGGCCCGAGGCCGTTGACCTCCAGGTGCAGCTCGCCGTGGACGGCAACGTCCGGGCCGTCCGCGACGTCCACATTCCTCCCGCCCGCGCCGGTCAGGTCGGCCAGGTCGCCGCGCCCGGCAAGACCTCCATATCCTTCACCTTGGCTCATGGTGGGGCCGGGGTGGTGGAGCTGAGGCAGCTCCGGCCGGACGCCCTGGCCAGCGACGACGCCGCCTGGGCCGTCCTCGCCCCGCCGCGAAAACTCTCGGTGCTGTTGGTCAGCGCCGGCAACTTCGCCCTGGAGTCGGCCTTGAAGGCCTGTTCCCTGGGCCGGCTGGAGGTCAAGACGCCCGCGGAGTTCGACGCCATCGACCGCGAGGCGCTGGATGCGGACCAGCCTTACGACGTGATCGTCCTCGACCGCCACCTGCCGCAGAAGCTTCCGAGGGGCCGTTTCATGGTCTTTGGCGCCCCGCCGGCTGGGATCGGCGTGAAGGTCGAGAGGACCATCGCCAACCAGGTGGTGGTGGACTGGCGGCGCCGGCACCCCGTGCTGCAGCACGTTGACCTGGACAATCTCTTCGTGCTCCGCGCCCGCAGGCTGTCGTTGCCGAGGGACGCCCAGGTGCTGGCGGAATTCGGCGAGGGCCCGGCCCTGGCATTGGTCTCGCGCAGGGCCAGCACCTACCTGCTGGCGAGCTTCGACTTGATGCAAAGCAATTGGCCGTTCGACGTCGGTTTCGTGATCTTCTGTTACAACGCCACGCGCTTCTTGGGGGGGGAGCTGGCACGGACGGAAGAGGGCTCCCTGCGCGTGGGTCAGGCCATTGAGCTCCGTGTCGGCCGCCGCGGGCAGTCGGCGCGGGTGCGGGGCCCGGGCGGGATCGACCTGGAGGTCAGGCCGGACGCAGCCGGTACGCTGCGCTTCGCCGGCACCTGGCGAGCGGGCGTGTACACTGTCCAGCCGCCGCACCGGCGGGCGCGGCGATACGCCGTCAACCTGCTGGACGCCAACGAGAGCAACATAGCCCCGGCCGATGAGATGTTGTTCTCCGGCCAGCCGGTCAAGGCACAGGTCAAGCCCGCCGGCTCGGCCAACCGGGAACTGTGGCCGCTGCTGGCGCTGGCGGCCCTGGCGTTGGTGTGTCTGGAGTGGTTGGTGTACAATTCGAAGGTGCGATTATGAAGGCGTCGGGGGCGGGGTTGGCTGCGGCGGCCGGGCAGGTCGGGCGCCACCGGCGAGCAGAGGGCGTCAAGCGGGCAGAGGTGAGCATGGGGTTCAGGAAGGCTGGCTTGCTGTTGCTGTTGATACTGACCGCCGCTGCCGCCGCCGCGCCGGGGGAAGCGAAAAAGGAGAGGTTCAACATCGACATCTACGTGGGCTGGGGTGGCTGCTACAGGCCCATGCGGTGGACCCCCATCGACGTCACCATCGTCAGCGGGTTGAAGAAGCACCTCGGCGGGACCGTGGAGTTGAGCCTCAAGCAGGACGAGCTGACCCGGATGCGCATCGTGCAGGAAGTCGTCCTGGCCCCGAACGTGGCGCTGCGCATACCGCTCGTTGCCAAGGCGGCCTTCGGCGCCTCCGGCTGCCGGTTGGAGATCTTCGACGCCAGGGGTCGCCTGCAAGTCCGGCGGGAGCATGCTTTCGGGGTGGGCATCGGCCCAGGCGCGGCGGTGAGGTCTGTCGGCGAGGACGACATGCTCATCGGAGTGGCCGGGCCGGCCGCCTTCGGCCTGATGGACCTGCCGGGCCGCAGCCTCTGCCGCTCGGAGCGGGGCAGGGGCAAGGTGTACGTCGCCCACCGGCCC
>MVCS01000035.1 GCA_002049885.1 Planctomycetales bacterium 4484_123
GCCGGCCAGGGAGATGTCCAGCACGTCCGAGCCGCTGACGTACGGCCCGTCGTTGATGACGAAACTCAGGTCCAACTGAAGGTCGCCCCCGTACACTGGCGGGGCCGACGACGACCATATCGGGTAGAACCCGGGCGAGTTGCCCAGCAGGTCCACCGGTCCGGTGGTGCCCCTGAAGCGATAAGAGGCGACCTCGGTGCCGCCGGAGTGAACTCGCAAGACGTCAGGCCCGGCGCCGTTGTACTCGTACACGGCGGCCAGGTCGGTGTCAAAAGCGAAGTCGTAGTCCTCGATAACGACGCTAATGGGAGTGGCCTGGACGCTCGTGGCGAAGACGGCCACGGCCAACAAGGACAAGCACAGAGCCGAGCGTGACATGTTGTTCCTCCTTCGTCCCGCCTCTTGGGCGGCCGAGCCAAGCCTCAGTAGGGCGTGGCTGCGCCTGTTCCTACCTCTGGTCATCCGTGAGCAAGCGTAATGAGGCTACCATTTGCCCGTCTGCCTCATTCCTCAAAGGCCCATTATACTCTTTCCTGCCCGGCGGTCAAGCCCAATTCCTCATTTCGACGGATGTTTAGATGCACCTGGCAGGGGGGTGGTCGGCCGTCGGCGATTTGGCCCGTGGGGCGGCCGGCCCAAGGCAATGTTCGCGGCCCGGTCGATTCGCCTTGACTTGGCGGGGGGCCAGTTTCTACATTTCCTCAGCCGCGAAGGGTTGTGTGTTGGTGCCGCGCGGCGCTGGTACGGGAGTGACGGCCGTGGAATATCACTGCGTGGTTTGTGCCAAGCAGGTGCCGGATACCAAGCGGATCACCGCCGAGGCCATGAAGGAGGACGGCACGGTCAATCGTGCCGCCCTGCCGGCCATCTTCAATCCCGAGGACCTCAACGCCCTGGAGCTGGCCCTGTCCATTCGCGACGCCCACGGCGGCACGGTGACGGTGATAAGCATGGGACCGCCATCGGCGGCTGAGGTGCTGCGGGAGTCGCTGTACCGCGGGGCCGACCGGGTGATCCTCATCACCGACCGGCGGGCGGCGGCATCCGACACGCTGGCGACCAGCTACATCCTGGCCTGTGCCATCCGCAAGCTGCCGCACGACATCGTGCTCTGTGGCCGGCAGGCCATCGACGGCGATACCGCCCAGGTCGGGCCGCAGTTGGCCGAGAAGCTCGAGCTGCCTCAGATCACCTACCTCGAGGAGCTGGTTTCACTGGCCGAGCGCACCATTCGGGTCCGGCGGAACGTGGGCAACGGCTTCGAAATCGTGGAGGCGGACCTGCCGGTGCTGCTGACGGTGATGGAGACGGCCAACTCGCCTCGGCCGCCGGCGGCCAGGCGGCTGATGAAATTCAAGAAGGCCCGCACCCCGGGTGAGCTGGCGGCGGAGGTGGCCGAGCAGATGGGGGCCGAGCCGGACGACCAGGCCGTCGTGGCCGAGGCCGACAGGCGGGCTCGGCAGCTCCAGGCCCGGGGACTGTTGATGGAGCAGTGGGACCTGGACGCCATCGGGGCGGATCTGAACTGGTGCGGGCGCACCGGCAGCCCCACCAAGGTGCACCGCATCCAGTCGGTGGTGCTGACCGGCGGACAGTACAGGGAGTTTCCGCCCACCGAGGAGGGCCTGCGGGAGCTGGTGATGGAGCTCATCGAGGACCACACACTCGGCTAGGCGATGCCGGGCGAGGAACCGGTCAACGAGTCAACGGACATACCGAGCACGGAGATGATCGAGGTCAACCGACAAGGCGAGGTCTGGGTCTTTGCCGAGCAGGAGGCGGGTCAACTCTCGGAGGTGCCCCTGGAGTTGATGAGCAAGGGCCGGTCGCTGGCGGAGAAGCTGGCCGTGCCCCTGGCGGCAGTTCTGGCCGGGCGGCGAGTGCGCCATCTGGCCGGCACGCTCATTGCACACGGGGCCGACAAGGTGTACGTGGTCGAGCACGACCGCCTGGAGCCGTACCAGGCGGCCAGCTACGCCAAGGTCCTTTGCGACCTGATTGCCGAGCACAGGCCGCAGGTGGTGATGTACGGCGCCACCCACCTGGGCCGGGACCTCGCACGAGCTCCACAAGAACCTGCTGCTCCAGATTCGCCCGGCCTTCGGCGGCAACATCATCGCCACCATCGTCAACTACGACCGCTGGCCTCAGATGGCCACCGTGCGCGAGGGCGTGATGCCAATGCCCGCGCCGGACCCGGCCCGGCAAGGCCAGGTCATCGACTGCCCCGCGGGCCTGGACGGGCTGGTCCTGCCGCTGCGGCTGGTCCACTCCGAGCGCCGCCGCCGGAAGGTCAACCTCAAGGCCGCACGCATCATCGTCGCCGGCGGGGCGGGCGTGGGCAGCAAGGAGAACTTCCAACTCATCTGGGACCTGGCCAGCTGTCTTGGTGCGGCCGTGGGCGGCTCGCGGGCGGCGGTTGACCTCGGCTACGTGGACCACGACCATCAAGTGGGCCAGACCGGCACCACGGTCCGGCCTGCACTGTACATCGCCTGCGGCATCAGCGGGGCGGTGCAGCACCGCGCGGGCATGAGCGAGTCGGCCAGGATCCTCGCCATCAACACCGACCGTGAGGCCCCCATCTTCTCCGTGGCCCACTATGGCATCGTCGGCGACCTCAAAGAGGTCATTCCCCGCCTCATCAAGGTCATCCGCACCGGCGCCGGTGCGAAAACATAGACGACACGCGATACCGTTGCTGTTCCATACAGGGCGCAGTTGCCATGGCCAACTTCTTCACCGACAACGAGGACATCCAGTTCCTTTTCCAGCACATGGACCTGGCCCGGCTGGCCAGGATCATGGAGGACGATTTCCGCTACGCCCAGCAGTTCGATTACGCCCCCGTGGACGCCGACGATGCCGTGGACAACTACCGGCGGGTGCTGACCATGCTGGGCGAACTTGCCGCCGACAGGATCGCCCCCACGGCCGAGCAGACCGACCTGACCGGGCCGAAACTCAACGAGGATGGCTCGGTCACCTACGCCCCCGGCATCGCCGAGGCCATCCGCCTGCTGGGGGGGGCCGACCTGATGGGCTTCACCCTGCCGTACCGCTTCGGCGGGCTGAACTGCCCCAACCTCATCTACACCATGAGCATCGAGATCGTCAGCCGGGCCGATGCGGCGCTGATGAACCTCTACGGCCTCCAGGGCATCGCCGAGACCATCAACGCCTACGCCTCCGAGGAGATCAAGTCGCAGTACCTGCCGGACATGGCCGCCGGCCGGGCCACCGGGGCCATGGTGCTGACCGAGCCGGACGCCGGCTCCGACCTCCAGGCGGTCAAGGTTCGCGGCTACCAGGACGAGCAGGGCAACTGGTACGTCCAGGGCGTCAAGCGCTTCATCACCAACGGCTGCGGCGACGTGCTGCTGGTGCTGGCCCGGACCGAGCCGGAGATCGCCGACGGCCGGGGCCTGAGCCTGTTGCTGGTGGAGCGCGGGCCACGGGTCAAGATCCGCCGGCTGGAGAACAAGCTCGGCATCCACGGCTCGCCGACGTGTGAAATCTTCTTCGACGATGCCCCGGCCAAGCTCATCGGCGAGCGCCAGCGCGGGCTGGTCACCTACGTCATGAGCCTGATGAACGGGGCGAGAATGGGAATCGCCGCCCAGGGCCTGGGCATCGCCGAGGCCGCCTTCCGCGTCGCCCGCCAGTACGCTCACAGCCGGCGACAGTTCGGCACGGCCATCGAGAACTTCCCCGCCCTCCGCGAACTGATCTCCGACATGCAGGTCGATATCCAGGCCGCCCGGGCGCTGGCCTATTTCTCCTCCTTCTGCGTGGACCTCCAGTACGGCGCCATGCGGAAGCTGGAACTGGGCCAGGTCGAGGACCCGGCAGAGAAGAAGGCCCTCAACAAACAGTCCCGCACCTACAGGCGACTGAATGCCATGCTCACGCCGATGAGCAAGTACTACTGCTCCGAGATGTCCGTGCGGGTGGCCAACGGGGCCGTCTCGGTGCTCGGCGGCAGCGGGTACATGAAGGACTACCCCGTCGAGCGCCACCTCCGCGACAGCCGAATCACCACCATCTACGAGGGCACCACGCAGTTGCAGATCGTGGCCGCCGTCCGCGGGGTTTCCTCCGGCACCGCCTGCAATCTCGTCAACGAGCTGTTGGCCGGGCGCGACTGGCCGGCGGAGCTGACCGAGCAGGCCGAGCAGATCCGCGCGGGCAACGAGCTGCTCAAGCAGGCGGTGGAGTTCGTCAAGGCCCAGCCCGGCACGGAGTACATGGACCTGATGGGCCGGCGCCTGGTGGACATGGCCATCTGCCTCATCGTCGGTGCGGTGATGCTGGACCATGCCGCCGTCAACGACAGGAAGAAGGTCGTCCTGCGCCGCTGGCTGGCCACCAGGCTGCCGGAGCTGCGCATGAACCACGAGTTCATCCTCTCCGGCGAGCGTTCGCCCATGACGGATTTCGAGACCCTCGCGGGCCCGGTGCCCGCGGCGGAGTAGGCGCAAGTGCCGCGGCGGCCCCGGCGGATTGCGCCCGCCGGGGAGGTTCCGGCGGCCCGGACCCATGGGGCCACCGGCCGGGGCGGCCCGGCTCAGCCGGTCCAGGCCGGCGCGGCTGTCAGCGTCCTGTTGTACGGAAACGAACTTGTCACCCCAAGGCCGCATTTCGATGCCGGGCCAGCCCCCGCACTATCCACCCGCCACCGCCTTCGTGCTGGTGCTGATGGTGCTGCTGGCGGCCCTGCTGGTGCCTCCGTGGGCGCGGGCCGGTGCCCTGCGACAGCCGGACCTGGTCCGCCAGATCCTCAGCCCCTGGGTGCTGCCGGCCCTGGGGCTGGCGCTAGTGATGCGCCACGGCGGCATCGACCTGAGCGTGTGGGTGGTTTTCACCCTGGGGGCGATAGTCTCGGCCCGGCTCGCTGCCGGCGGGGCTCACCCGCTGGTCGTGCTGGCCGCGGTACTGGCGGTGGGGACGGCCTTCGGGGCCCTGCACGCGGTGGGGACGGCCCGGCTGCGCCTTCCGTCCTGGGCGGTGACCTTGGCCTCGGCCGCGGTGGGGATGTGGATCGGCAGCCGGCTCAGCGGGGGGCGGGTCTTGGTCGTGCAGCGCGGGTGCCTGGCACGATGGCCGGGGGCTGAGAACGAGCTGTTCCTCACCGGGACCTTCATCATCGGCACCATCATGGTCGTGCTGCCGGTCTCGGCCTATCGCTATGTCCGTCGCGCCCGCCGGGGGCCGGGGTCGATGTCGGCCTCGCTGCTCGCCTCGGGGATGCTCTCGGCCCTTGGAGGGCTGTGCTGGCTGCTGAAGGATGGCCGCAGCCCCATGCCCGGGCATCTGGTCGGGGACCTGCGAGTCATCGCCGCGGCGGTCCTGGCCGGCGCAGCGACGCTAAAGGGCAACGGCCGTAGCGGCATGGTGTGCGTGCTGGTGCCCTTTGCCCTGGTGCTTGCGACCATGTGGTGGGAGTGGGTCTGGCCGACGCCGACCTGGCCGGTGGACGTCAATCTGGTGGCGCTGACGTTGATGACCTTCGTGCCCCAGTGGACCTACACTCGTGCCCTGCGCGACCCTGGTTGGAGGGCGAAGCTCTGGCCCACCCTGGCGGCGTTGGGCGTGCTGTCGTTGGCCGCCTCCGCCGCCCCCCGGGCAGCGGCGAGGGACGTGCCGCGGACAATCCTGGGCATGGGCCTCTGGCTGCTGGGCTCGACGGCCACTGCCATCGAGTGGTACAAGCAGCGCCGCTCAGCCGGTCGAGAGCAGGCTCAGGCCTGACCCGGCCAAGCCGGCAGGCACAACCCGCTGCGGAGAGAAAGCAACTGGGAGGGCGGGATTCGCCTTGCGGCGCCTCGGCGGGCTCGGCGTCGAACCCGCGTGGCGTCGCTTCGCTCCGCGCGTGTTCGAATCCCGCCGCCGGGCCGGGTAAGTCGGGACAGGCTCGTCATCCAGGCAAGGGTGATGTGCCTGGGGGCATTGAACGGAGAGGGCGGGATTCGCCTTGCGGCGCCTCGGCAGGCTCGGCGTCGAACCCGCGTGGCGTCGCTTCGCTCCGCGCGTGTTCGAATCCCGCCACCGGGCCGGGTAAGTCGGGACAGGCTCGTCATCCAGGCAAGTGTGGTGTGCCTGGGGGCATTGAACGGAGAGGGCGGGATTCGAACCCGCGGTGCCCGAAGGCACACCGGTTTTCGAAACCGGCCCGTTCAGCCGCTCCGGCACCTCTCCGGCATCGAGAACGTCGGCAGCTCCTGGGCCGCCGGCGCTGCGGTCATTCTAGCAGACTCCCGGAGCCTGTCCAGCGGGGCGAGTGTCGCCCCTGGATACATCGGCTGTGTTGGTCGGGGGGTAAAGCAGCCGGGCAAGGCCTGTCCGGCCTTGGGCAGACTGACACGGCGGTGCCGGTCTTCGGCCTGGCAGCGGTCTGTCAGGTCAGCCGGGAGCACTTTGGGTGGCCTGGGCCGAGTTGACCCGAGTGCCGCAGTCCGTTGGCGAGCCCTGGCGGGCGGTGTAGCCGTTGTTAACTTGTTTGGGCCTCCAAGCCGATGTACCATAATAAAGTAGCGGCGGGGGCGGTACCAGTGCGCCCGGTAAGTGTTTGTGTTACTGAGGGCTTGCGGTTCGCACCGAGGGCTGGCCGGACGGGGCCGGTGAGGTGGCGGTTGTCATATGGACCGGACGGAGATATTCACCGTTACGATCCGACATTTCCTGGCACCCATTGCGCGCTTCCTGGAAGACCCGGCCGTCTCGGAAATCATGATCAACACCCCCGAGGAGATCTACGTCGAGAGGAATGGGGAGCTGGTCAAGACCGACGCCCGCTTCGAGAGCCAAGAAGCCTTCATGTCGGCCGTCAACAACATCCTCCAGTTCACGGGCAAGCGTCTGACGAGTGAGCACCCCTTGCAGGACTCTCGCCTCCCGGACGGCTCCCGCGTCCACGTCATCCTGGGCCCGCTGAGCCGGCGTGGCACGTGCATGACCATCCGCAAGTTCTCCAAGGTCATGTTCGACGCCGAGCACCTGGTGGAGCTGGGCTCATGGACGCGCCGGGCGATGGAGTATCTGCGTCTGTGCGTGCTGGGGGAGAAGAACCTGCTGGTCTCCGGCGGGACCAGTTCGGGCAAGACCTGCCTGTTGAATGCTCTAAGCGCGTTCATTCCGCACAACCAGCGGATCGTGGTCATCGAGGACTCTGCCGAGCTGATGCTCCAGCAGACGCACGTGATCTCGCTGGAAAGCCGCGGCCCGGACCGGTACGGCCGCGGCGCGGTGACCATTCGGGACCTGTTCCGTTCGGCCTTGCGCCTCCGTCCGGACCGGATCATCATCGGCGAGTGCCGCGGCGGGGAGGCCCTGGAGATCATCCAGGCCATGACCTCCGGCCACGCCGGGTCGATGAGTACGCTGCACGCCAACAGCCCGCTGGACACGCTCAACCGGCTGGAGACACTGTGCATGATGTCGCAGGTGGACCTGCCACTGCACGCCCTGCGGGCGCAGGTGACCTCGGCCATCGACGTGGTGGTGCAGATGACGCGGTTCACCGACGGGCGCCGGGAGGTGACGGGCATCGCGGAGGTGCTGCCCCTGAACGCACAGGGCCAGTATCAGGTCCAGGACATGTTCGTTTACGAGCTGGACGAGCAGGGCGAGTCCACCAGGGGCAGGCTGGTGTGGACCGGGGCACACTCGCAGTTCAGCTCCGAGCCGCGGATGCGGGCGCTCCTGCGGGATGCCCCGCTGGTGCAGGATATCTTCGCCGGCCCGGAGGAACGGGCGGTCGCGGGCAGCAGGGAGGTACCCCGATGAACCCGCGGGGCGAGGCAATAGGAAGGCTGCTGCGGCGTTTGGGCAGGCAGGAGGCGGGGCAGTTGACCCTGGAGTGGGCCATGGTGCTGGCCTTCATTGCCCTGCCGATGTACTTCGTGATGAAGGTGTGCATGCGCCTGCTGGTGGCGCACTATCGGATGGTGTCGTTCATGGAGACGGTGCCCTTTCCGTGATAGGTCAGGCGCGGAAGGGTCGAGGATAGGCACTGACCCCGGGAAGGTGGTCAATGAAGGGCATCTGGAAATTGATGAAGCGGCTGCACGCGGACGAGCGTGGGGCTGAGGGCCTGGAGAAGCTGCTGATCATCGCGGCCATCGTGCTGCCCCTGCTGGGGCTGCTGATCGTATTCCGGCAGGCCATCGGCGACTGGGCGTCGAAGATGTGGAACCAGATTTCCTCCGACGCCGGCCAGGCCGTCCCCGGTTCCGGGGGCGTGGACGTCCCGACACCCTAGCGGCGTCTCCGGCCGGCGGGATGGGCCGGCCGTCCCCACGGCTTAGTAGGTCCGGGTCAGGCGTGAGTGCCTTCCTGCCGCTGTCGATGCCCGTCTGGGCTCTGGTGGTGCTGGGCGTGCTGGTGGTAACTGCCGCCGGGGCTGACCTGAAGCTCAAGCGGGTGCCGAACTGGCTGACGTATCCGGCCATCGTGGCGGCGCTGGCGGGTCATTGGGCCACGGGTGGACTGGGTCTGAAGGGCGAGCGCCTGGGGCTGGTAGGCTCGCTGGCGGGCCTTGCCGCGGGATTCCTGCCGATGCTTCTGTGCTGGCTGGCGGGAGGGCTCGGCGGTGGCGATGCCAAGCTCATGGCGGCGGTCGGAGCCCTCGGCGGCTGGGAGTTCGCCATCAGCGTGATGTTGTACAGTTTCATGGCGGCGGCCCTGATGGGCCTGGTCGTCATGGTGCGGCGCCGGCTGGTGCGACGGACGCTGCGCCGCGTCTGGCGGACACTGGTGCTGTTGGTGGTGCCCGCGGGGCGACCGGTCGGGCCGGCCGAGGCGGACAGCCCGACCATACCCTTTGCCGTGGCGGTATGCGTGGGAGCGGCGGTGGCGGCGGCAGAGGTGCTGGTGCGGTCCTGGCTGGCCCAGGTGCCCTGAGCAGACCGTCACGAGGCAAGGCGATGACGGATCGGCGGCGGTCAAAACGGCGGTGCAGGGTCTCGGCCTCGGCAGGGGTGGCCGGCCTGGGAGTGCTTGGCCTCTGCGCCGCCTGGGCGTGGGCAGCCTGCGGGGACAATTGGCTGGGCCGGGCCCTGCGCGACGAGCTGAGCCTCAAGGCCGGCGCCGCGGCCCTGCTCTCGCTGGTGGGCCTGTACCTGGTAGTGGGGGTCATCTGGCGTCTGGGGCGGGCCCGGCGACGACCGGGCGAGGAGTCCGGCACGGCCGCCATCGAGTTCGTCCTGCTGTTCCCCATCGCCCTGTGCATCGTGCTGGTGATGATTCAGTCGGTGCTGGTGGTCACGGGCAACATCGTGGTGCACTACGCGGCCTACGCAGCCGCCCGTGCCGCGGTGGTGTGGGTGCCGGAGAAGGTCTCGTACGACGAACCCCGCAACGTCGTCGCCGACCCGGCCTACTCGGCCAAGATGCTCCACATCCGCGGGGCCGCGGTTGACGTGCTCAAGGCCGTTTCCGCAAGCGGCAAGGGCGCCGGCGGGGCGGGGGAGGCCCCCGGCAGCCTGGTGGTGAAGGACGGCTACGACCGGTTCTTCTCGCTGCACAATCGTCCCACGCCGCGGTGGGTCCACACCATGCTGCCCGGCAAGTACGACTACGCGTGGGAGTACACCGAGGTCACCCTGGCCCCGCCTGCCGACGGGGAGAAGTACGCCGACCACGAGGACCTGACGGTGAGCGTCCGGCACTGGCTTTATCTGTCGGTGCCGTATGCCAAACGCTTTTTCGGCGACCGGCTGCCGAGTGGCCGGGGCGACTACGCCACCGAGGCCACCGCCACCTATACGCTGACCAACCAGGGCGTAGAGGACGAGATCGACGTGGAGGTCTTTCCTCGCTACGTCGGTCGCGGGCAGGGCTGAGGATGCCGCCGGGGCAGCCGGCGGCCTGCGGGTCGGCTTGCTGTCGGCGGGGCGAGGGCGGGCACGGACGGCCAAGGAGATGGCCTGAGCAGTAACTGAGGTCCTGAGCAAGTAGAGATGGTCCAGAGCGGTTCAAACGTGAACGGAACGGAGGCCGACGGGCTTAGGGTCGGCGAGGAGCTGGGCAAGTACCGCATCGTCGAGCGGCTGGGCACGGGCGGGGAGTCCATCATCTACAAGGCCCACGACCCGGTGCTGGACCGCTACGTGGCCATCAAGCAGATCGCGCCTCACCTGGCTGCCGACGAGCAGTACCGCCAGCGCTTCTACGAGATCGCACGCCGCCTGGCCAAGCTGCGCTGCGAGGAGGTCGTCTTCGTCCACGAATTCATCCAGGAGCCGCGGGGGATGTTCGTGGTCATGGAGTTCGTGGAGGGCCACACCATCGAGACGACCCTGGCCAACCAGCCCGGGCCCGTGGAACCCAAGGCGGTGCTCCAGATCGTCTGGCAGGTGGCGGCGGGCCTGGCGGAGGTGCACAAGGCCGGCATCATCCACCGGGATATCAAGCCGGGCAACCTCATCGTCCAGGAGGGCCTGCGGGTCAAGATAACCGATTTCGGCGTGGCGGCTCCGGCGGGGGTGCCGGCGTCGGTGCGCTGGGGCACGGCCAGGTACATCGCCCCGGAACTGCTGACCGGCGTGCAGGTCGATGGTCGCGCCGACATCTACTCGCTGGGGGTGGTGGCCTACGAGATGCTGCTGGGCCGGGAGAAGTTCAACGAGATCTTTGCCGAGATCGTCCGCGACCCCGACCCCAACGTCGAGCGGGCGCGTTGGATGAAATGGCACGGGGACCGCTCGAAGGTGGCCCCGGCCCTGCACGAGCTGGACCCGTCCATCCCGGAGGCCTTGAGCCGGATAGTTGCCCGCATGATGGCCAAGGACCCCGAGGGGCGGTATCGCAACGTCGAGGAGCTGGGACGGGACATCCGCGCCAGCTTCTCCCCACGCGCCCGCCGGCCGGGGCGGCGCAGGCGTGGGCCGGCGCTTGTGGCCGGTGCCGGGGGGCGGGGCGGCTCGGCC
>MVCS01000036.1 GCA_002049885.1 Planctomycetales bacterium 4484_123
TGGCCGGCATGTGCGTATAAGGTGCGGGAACAGCGCGGAGGCCCGGTTACGGGGTTGATGGGTCTCCGCTCAAGGCAGAGAGGGCCAGGTCATGAAGGTGATAGCTCAGACCGCCGCGTTGCAGGAGGCCCTGACCCTGGCGTCGAGCATCGTTGCGCAGCGCACGCCCAAGCCGGTCCTCCAATGTGTCAAGCTCCTCGCCAGTGGCAAGACGCTGACGCTGCTGGCGACGGACCTGGAGGCGGGGTGCCGGTGCGTGGTTACGCAGGTCGAGGTCAAGGCCGAAGGTGAGGCTTTGGTGCCGGTGCAGAAGTTCGCCGACATCGTTCGCGAGTCCGGGGGAGAGGAAAGCCTTACCCTCACCGTGGAGAAGGAGGCCTGTCACATCACCGGCGCGGGGGCGCGTTTCCGACTGTTGGGCTACGACCCGGCGGAGTACCCGGAGGTCGCCGACTTCACCGACGACGGGGACTTCCAGGTGCCTGCCGCCGTGCTGGCCGAGCTGACCGAGCGGACGCTCTTCGCAGCCGCCCGCGCGCACAGTCACTACGCCATCTCAGGGGTGCTGTGGGAGGCGACGGGCAGGAAGCTCCAGTTGGTGGCGACCGACGGCCACCGGCTGGCGCTGGCCAAGGCCTCGCTGCCGAAGGCCGCCGGGCGGGAGGTGGCAGCCATCGTCCCGGCGAAGCTCATGGCCCTGCTGGGCAGGTCGGGCGTGGCGGCCGACGACGAGATGCTGGCGGTGAAGGTCACGGAGAGTCAGATCCTGGTGCGCTCGGCCCGGGCGGTGCTGCTGTCCAATCTGGTGCAGGGCAACTTTCCCAAGTACTCCGACGTCATCCCCAAGGAGGCGGCGTACAAGGCGAAACTGGAGACCCAGCTGTTCACCCACCGCATCCGCCAGGCCGCCCTGCTGACCTCGGAGGACTCACGCAGCGTCCGCCTGGCGTTTGGCCCTGAGGTCTTGACGATCACCAGCCGCTCGGCCGAGGCCGGCGAGGCAGAGCTGACCATGCCGGTGGAGTTCCGCGCGGCGCAGGCAGGGGGCGGCGGGGAGCCCTTCGAGATTGCCTTCAACCCGGCCTTCCTTATCGATGCCCTGAAGGTGGCCGAGGCCGAGGAGGTGTCCTTCGAGTTCAGCGCTCCCAATAAGCCGGCTGTGCTGAAGGCGGGCAGCGAGTTTCTGTATGTCGTAATGCCGGTGGACCTGGGCTGACGGCGGGTCGGTTTTTTGTGGATTTTTGTGTTCCCCTCGGTCGAGGAAGCCTGTAGAGCATTGCATTCCGGCCAGGTTAGCCAGGCGGCGGGAGCGGTACCGGCGCGGTCAGTGCCACAGCCGTCTGCTCAGCAGGATCTGAGCCCATGGATGACTCGCAACTGCGGCACGTGTGGCGGAACGGCCAGCGCCACGATGGGGTCAGCAGCCTCTCGGAGCCGCTGACGCGCTTGGTGCAGTATCGGCTGGCCCGGCGCGTGCGACAGTTGGGTCAGCTCGCGGCAGCCTGGGACGAGTGCATCCCTCAGTACATTCGGGAGCATACGGCCCTGGTGAGCTACGCCCGCGGGACGCTGACCGTGGCGGTCGATTCTGCGGCCCATCGCTACCGGCTCCAGCGCCTGCTGCAAGACGGGTTGGAGCAAGCCATCCGCGAGCGACTGCCCAGCGCCCTTCGTCGCATCCGCCTGGTGCCGGGGAGCTTCGATGCAGTGGAGTTCCCCGCGCAAGGCGGCTCGGAAAGGTAGGCGGCGGGAGTCAGGGCAGGGGGCGTCCTGGAGTTACCGGCCGAACTGAGGGCACGTGCCTATTGCGGGGCTGGCTGGTCTTGCGGGGCCGGCTCGGGGGCCGGGCCGGCATCGGCGGTGGCGGCGATCTTGAGCGCCTCTTCGACGGTCATGTCGATGGGGCTGACTGTCTCGGCCGGGACGTACAGGGTAAAGCCGCCGAACTGGTAGCTCATGGGCAGGAAGACCGCCACCTTCCCTGACCCGGATGCCCCGCGCGGCTGCGTTGAGGTGCGGATGCCCAGCAGCTCGACCTGCGTCCCGGGCAGCCGGTACCGGACGACCTGGCCCATCTGGGCCGCGTCTCCGCCGAAGAGCCGCAGCACGTCGCGGATGGAGTCATACAGGCCCTTGACCACGGGCAGGTGGTGGAAGAGCCGCTCCAGCAGGCGCACCGTCCAGCGGAAGACCCACACCCGCATGAGCAGCCCCACCAGGTACACGCTGACTACCAGCACCAGGGCACCGGCCCCGGGGAACAAGAAACGCCCGGCACCCGGGGCGAGCACGGCGATGGCTCCTCGGGCGAGGCGGTCGAGGGCCGTGCCGGCCCACCAAATGAGATAGGCGGTGACGGCGAAGGGGGCGACGACGACCACGCCAGTCAGGAACGTTCGTACCAGCTTCTTCATGGCAGAGCCTCCATGTCAGGAAGGTCATCCGGGCATCGTTCAGTGCCAGCGCCAGGCCGGCTGGCCCGGCTCAGCGCATGTACACGTCGAAGCTCTTGAGGGCCTCTTCCTCGTTCGGGTAGAACTCGAAGAGGCTGTCGAGCTTGCTGATCTTGAAGACCTTGTGCAGTTCCGGCCGGAGTCCGCAGAGCACCACGCGGCCGTTTATCGCAGCCGATCGCTTGCGCAGGCGAATCAGAACCCCCAGGATCATGGAAGAGAGGAATCGCACCTGTGAGAAGTCGAGGATGATCTTCCGGTGGGCCTGCTTTTCCACCAGTTCGTAGAGCTTCCTGCCCACGGCATCAATGGTGGAGGCGTCCAGCACGGTGGAGCTGCCCAGGTCCACCACGACCACGTCACCGAGTGTCTGTACCACCAATTGGGGCTCAGCCATTTTCGCTCACTCCCCGGGGCCGACCGGGCGGCCCGGCGGGCTCAGTCGAACCAGTGGTGCCAGTCCTCAGGCAGGCCGTTTTCCTGGATGTGCGCAGCCATGGGCTGCTCGCACTGACAGCCCTTCGGCGCCGTGACCAGCCTCGCCGCCACTTTGCAGAGGATCTCCGGCAAGGCTCGGGACAGCACTTCCAGGCGGTCGGCCTGTGAGGAGTGCGTCAGGCCGCCGAACAGCTCCCCGGGTATGAAGGGCCGGTAGCGGCTGCCGGTCTCGGCGAAGTCCACCACGTAGGCGGCGCCGGCGAGGCAGATTTGAAGCTCCTTGGCCAGGAACACCTCGGGGACGAATTGATGGGTGACCAGGTCGGCGCCGTGGGACCCCAGCAGGCGGATCTCTGCGGGCGTCTCGAGACGAGGCCCCTCGGTGACCGCCGCCGTGCCCCCGGAGTAGTAGGGCAGCTTCATTGCGGCCAGGACCCCCTCCACCACGGCGCGCAGGGTCGGGCAGAACACCGGGAACTGCCGCAGCATGCCGAGGCCCCGCCGTTCAAAGAAGCTCGTGGCGCGCAGGTGCGTAAGGTCGATCAGGTCATCCAGCAGGACCGTCTGGCCGACGGCCAGCTGCCGGGTGATCGTCCGCGCGCCAGTCCAGCTCAGAACGTACCGGACGCCCAGGTCCTTCAGCCTGTACAGGGTGGCGCGGTAGTTGAAGCTGGCCGGGCCGATGCGCCCCTGGCCGGGCAGTTGCCGGGGAACGAGGTACAGGCCGGGCGCAGGCTGCTCGACGGCGAATAGCACCTCGCTGCGGCCGAAGGGGGTCTCGGACGGTTCCAGGCGGTGAGCGTCCAGCGCAGCGGACTCCAACAGCCGACAAAGCGGCCCACCGGCGATGCAGGCAAAGGTCGCAGCCATCCAGATCCCTTCAACGCTGGGGGCAGTACACTCCTCCGGCGACCATTATGGCCCGCGCCTCCGGGCGCAGCAAGGACCGATCCTTGCGTTGCGGCGGTGGCAGGCGGGTATTGGCCGTGGCTCGCTTGCTGAGGCCGTCCGGACGGCGGTGTGAGCGGCTACCTTATCTCGAAGCTCGCCTCGCCGGTGATGCCGGAGGCCAGGTCGGTCACCTTGACGGTCCACTGGCCGCGGGCATCGTTCAAGGCGGTCTGGAAGGACAGCCTCGCCGCCCCGTTGGGGGCCAACAACGTGGAGCCATACCAGCGTCGCTCCCTGCCCTTCGGGCCGTACAGGCGGAAGTTGAGCATGTGGGCACCGGGCGGCGCCGAGGCCTCGACGGTGGCGGCGATCTCGACGCGCTGGCCCGGTGGGACCTGCCGCACGGTTGGCCGTGCCTGGACCGATTGGACCCGGTACGGCGAGAGGGCGACGAGGGCGGGGAAGCTGGGCTCGGCGTTTACCTCGATCGTGTCTGTCCTCCCGGCGTAGCGGCCCCGGCGCATGTCGTAGAGGTGTCCCGGTGTGGTGCTGACGAGCCGGTATGTGCCGGGGACCTCGGCCCGCACGATGTGGTAGCGGATCTTGCCGAGCTGGAAGTAGCGGATCTCGGTCCGGCGGGCGGGGCTCTGGCCGCAATAGACCCGCGCCCGGGGCCCGGGCAGGTGAGCCTTGGCCAGGACGGCTCTCATCCGCTGCCAGTAGGGCTCGACCTGGCCGACGTTGCGGTTGGCCCAGTAGTCCCGCGGGAAGGTCGAGTTCAGATACACCACCCAGCCTTTGCCCAGCTTCTTCTCGGCGGCCCCGCTCGGGTCGATTTGGAAGTACTGCTTCAGCACGCTGGTGGCTCGCTTGCGCCCGTGGCCGTCGTACTGCCCTACCCAGCGGTCCGCCAGCAGGACGCCGCCGGCCTCCACGAACCTCTTGAGTTGCTGGGCCTCCAGGTCGGATATGGCAAGGGACTCCGGCAGGATGAAGAGCCTGTAACCGGCCTGTTGCAGGTGACCGGCCTCAAGCTGGGCGTAGGCGACGAACTTGTACTGATATCCCAGCTCCTCGAGCAGGTTGTAGAAGCCGAGCTTGGGGACCAACGGCCCGCCGTTGCCGAACTGATCGGCCGATCCCGGTCCGCCGCGGACGTAGGAGACCTGGATGGTGGATTGGGAGTAGTGGATGCCGATGGGGTCGTCCACCGGCTTGGCGGCGAGGAACAGCTTGGCCAGACCGCCGCCGCGGACCTCCGCCAGTTGCCGGGCCGTGGTGCGTCCCCTGGGCAGCAGTGAGAAGTCGCCGCGAATGTGGTTGTAGTCCACCCAGCGGTAGAACCCGCTGCCGCCGTGGGAGAGGCACTTCCAGACGTCCTTGCCCGGGCACATCTTCAGCCGGCGGTCCGGGGTGTTGAACGAGCGGATGTACTCGTCGGTATCCTCGAAATAGTTCTCTATCCAGGTGAAGTGGTTCGCCACGAGCCAGTAGTCCCAGCCGCCGTAGGGGTTGGGCCGCTGGCCCCCGCCGATGCCGACGCAGGCGTCGCCGTCCCCGCCGGCGCGGGCCGACTCGGAGCAGTGCTTGATGTACCTGCTGAACACGAGGTCGTTGTACTTCCTATGGTCCACCCAGGGGCCGTAGTTGGGCAGCTTCTTGCCGCGTGCGCGCCGGCGGACCTGGTCGGTGTGCATCGGCATCACTTCTTGCCAGGTCTGGAAGTTCGTCTCCCACTGCTTGTTCAGGGCCTCCAATGTGCGGTAGCGTTTCTTCAACCAGGCCCGGAAGTGCTTCAGGGACACCGGCGAGAAGTCGAAGTCGAAGGCCCGGGCGTAGCTGGTGTACGAGCCTTCGTCCATGAGGTCGTAGATGATGGGGTTGAACATCCCCACGCGCTTGAGCTGCCAGGCGATTTTCTTCCTGGTCCACTCCAGGTAGTCCGGGTCGTCGAGGGGGAAGAAGGAATTGTGCGGGTCGTTGCCGAAGCGGAGCTTGTCGTAGTCCGGGCGGTCCACGGGCTTTTTGGTCCGCGGGTCGATGGGTGTCCGGTACAGCCAGCGAATGTCCTTCGTTCGCCTGAAGTTCCGCCGGCGGCGCTCGAAGGTGGCCTTGGTCCAGTTGTGGTTCATGGAGAAGAAGTGCAGCGACTCCAGTCCCACGCGGTTGAACCCCCCGTACACCATCTGGTAGTAGGCGCTGCCGCGGGGATGGAGCTGGGCGCTCCAGCCGTTGGGAATCCACATCTTCTCCCGCAGCATGCGGAAGTACTCGATGTCGTAGTACCACCGGGTCCGGTGCCGGGTCAGCCACAGCACCGGCTCGTAGCTGTCCCAGATGAGTTCCCGGCGGACGAAGAAGATGTGCTGGGCCTCCGCCTCGAGGTGGTCGTGTGCCACCAGCCGGGCCTGAAAGCGCCCTACCGGCGTGACCATCCCGACCGGCCTAAGCGAGAAGGTCTCGCTGAAGTCCCCCCTGCCCACTGGCCGGACCTGCCGCCAGACCACCCTTCCGCGGTTGTCGGCCAGGCGGGCGATGAGCCTCAGGCCATCCGCCTGCGCCTTGCCCGCGACCGTGAAGGTAAGCTTCTCCGTCGGCAGGTAGCAGTCCCTGGCGGGCTGGACTGTGATCGGGCCGAGCGACCCCCGCGGCTCGATCTCAAAGACCGCCGTGGCCCAGGTGAGGACCTTGCCGGCCCGGTCCAGGAGCGTAACGTCAACCTCGTTTTCGCCGGCGTCCAGACCGCGGGGCACGGGAGGACTCACCGTGACCTGCTTTGCAGCCTCCCGGAGTTCCAAGGTCCTGACGTTTTCCATCAGGCCCCGACTGCGGAAGGCGACCCTTGCCGTGCAGCGGGCCTCCGGCACCGACAGTCGGATACCCAGCTTCAACCCCTCCTGCCACCCTGGGCGCTTGACCAGCCCCCGTGTCTGGCCGCGCGCGACCCTGGCGGGAATACACAAGGCCAGGGAGGCGGCGGACTCCTTCTTGGCCGCCCAATTGATCGCCTTCAACAGCAGGGACCATTGGCGCTCCCATATCGGCAGTCGGGCGTCGAGAAACCGCTCTCGCCGGATGGGCCAGATGAGCTGCGCCCCCCGGCCAAGGCTCAGCAGCACACTCCGCCGGCCGGGCTTCTCGGTGACGGCGATGACCGCCCGCTCGCCCACCTTGGCCAGCACCTTGGCGTCCTTGGTGAGTTCGTAGCCGGCCGGGGCCACCGGCGGCAGGTACGCCAGTGGGACGCCCGCAACCACGGGGTGCTCCGCGGCACCTTGGAGCCTCCCAGGCCGGCCCGGCCGCTGGGGTGACACCGGCGCGATGCCCAGGGCGGCCGCCATGACGGGCGTGAGGTTTACCGGGTTCACATACACCACGCCCAGGCCCCGGGCGACGGCCTGCTCCAGCAACTGGAACTTCGGCACCCGCCGCCAGTCCTGGGCGGCCACCACCAGGCAGTCGAACCTGTAGAGCTTCAGCTCCTCTGTGAGCTGTTTGGCGGCGTCCTTCTCGGTGGTGTCGATCCAGTGCCATTCGAAGTCCCCGCGCTCAAACAGCTCCACCGCCTGCCTCGTCCGGCCGCGGGTGAGCAGCAGGATTGCCGGCCGGCCCGCCGCCCAGGGCCTCATCCGCTGGATGTGCGGCGTCTCGTACTCGATGCTGTGGACGCCCTCCAGCGTCATCGGCTGAAGCTGACATTGCAGCTTCCCGCCCACGAAGGTTATCTCCGCGGTGGCCCCCGGGAAGTGCCGCTGATAGAAGACCTCATCAACGTCGATGCCGACCTCGAGATACGAGTGGCCCTTCAGCACGCCCAGGAGGGACGTGCCCATGAGCCTCCTGCCGGCTCGGTCGCGAACTACCAGGCTCACGCCCTTGAGGTCAATCGGCGTGCGGTTGACCACGCGCAGCCGATGCGTGCCGAAGTGCTCGACCGTGTAGGCGCTAAGGTACGGCCTGTACTCGGGCGTGACGGGCTTGCCTTCGGGGAAAGGGTTCTTCGTGGCGAACTTCAATCCCGCGATGGGCTCCAGGTCCTCTCCTGCAACTCGGACGTAGAAGCCGTGCACCCATCGGAACGCGCCGTACCGCGCGTTCAGGACCAGCAGGCGGTTCCAGCCCTTGCCCAGCAGGACCTCGGTGGTGTAGGCGTTGGGCGTCAGCCGGCCACCGCTTTCTCTGTGGAACACCCGCCGGCCGTTGAGGAACACCGCCAGGCCGTACTGGAAGCCCAGCAGCAGCCTCGCCGGCGCCATTCTGGGGCAGTAGATGTAGGCAAACCCCGCGACGACGCAGTGTCGCACGGACTTGACGGGGATCCGCGGATCGCGGAAATCCACCACGCCGGTGGTGGCAGTGTGTTCGACCCATCGCGCGCCGCCCACCGCGCCGCCGGCCGATGGGGCCAGCAGTTGCAGCGGGCCCAGTGGCGGCTGCTGGAGGAACTCGCGGGGCTTGGGCTCCGTGAACGGCCCGGCCAGCAACCACTGCCGGATCACGCCGTCGTCGGCAGCAGGACACAAGCAGGCGGTCCCGAGCACCGCCAGCAGCAGGGGAACCGGTTGAATGGCCCGGTTGATCATGCTCGTTCCCTTTCGGAAAAGGACTCCGAGGCAGGGTGAGTCACGGCTCCGTGGGCCCGTAGTGTCGGCACAGGACCGCTTGCCGGTGCGCCCACACCTCGCGCGGGGCTGTCTCCATGGCGGAACCGTTTGCCTCACACCAACCGCTCTGGCCGCTCGAACGCGATGACGACGGCCTGGTCGCCGCGCTGGAACGGTGCCAGTTGGCCCGGCCTGGGGTTGATGACAAGCTGGCTGCCCTTGGCGGCGCCGATGAGGATGGCCGGGTTTTTCTCGTCGCGGTTCATGAACATCGCCGCCCCCAATTCACAGAAGGTCTTGCCGATGAACTCCTCCGGCACGGGGACGATATAGACCTCGTTGGTCTCCTCGGAAACCGTCAACAGGTCCCGATAGACCCTGCTCAGCCCGTGGGCCAGGGCGGATTGGGCCAGTAGCATCATGGCGAAGTCGGAGGCGGCCACGATCTCGTCGGCCTTTGCCCGCCGGAGATGCTCGACGTTCCGCAGGGGATGATCACGGAGTGGGCGGTGTGCGCGCTGGCCCGGCGGAGCATCACCTCGCTGGCCGGGTCGCCGCGCACCAAGTACACGTCCTGAAACTCCGGCAGCTCGTCCTCCTCGGGCAGGGCCGCCGCCTCCGGGCTGTCGCTGACGATCACCACCGGGCGCCTATCTTTCACGATGGCGGCGTGCAGTTCCCGGATGATGGGGACGGCCTTGTCATTCCAGTTGCAGATGACGATGTGACCTCGCAAGTCGTGACTGGGCATTCTCTTTCTACTCCACAGGCTGCGCTCTACCAGGAAAGAGGCGATCGTGCCGGTCAGCACGGCAGCTACGCCCAGACTCAGAACCAGCACCAAGGTGACAACGATCTTGCCCGGGACCGTCCTGGGCACGCCGCTGTCCAATCCGCTGAAGAGATACACCGCGATATTCCACAGGGCCTTGGGCACGGTGTCGAAATCGGGATTCCTCAGCCCCTCCAACGCCCACAAAAGCAGCCCGCCGCTTAGCCATAGAATGCTGGTAAACACCAGCAACCTCGCGAAAGGCTGCCTTCGCATCGCCTTCCTGAGAATGCGCCCGAAGGATTGCATTCGGCTGAATCGGCCTCCCGTCAACCGCACCCCGGCCCGCACCCATGAACCGGGCAGGACCAGCAGGGATGATAAGCCGGCCCCTGCCCAGGGTCAACGCGGCTCGCAACTGGAGTGGTCCTCGGTTTTCGGGGCCATCGATACCGCAAGCGGCACTTTCCCGGCGATCCCGTTCGGGGTTCCGCATGCGCTGCACGGCGCGTAGAATGCCTGGCTGACTCGGTTGGCCGCGGCGGAAGGAGAGCCATGGGATCAACTCTGGGCGTGGCCCTGCTGGCTTCGACGACGGCGACGGTCGCTGTGGTCGTTGTTGTGGTCGCAGCGTTTGTGGTGTGGACGGCCCTTGCCTTCAACCGTCTCGTGCGCGAGCGGAACCTGGTGGCCGAGGGCTGGAGCGGCATCGACGTGCAACTCAAGCGCCGCTCCAACCTCATTCCCGCGCTGGTGGAAGTCGTCAAGGGTTACAGCCGGCACGAGCGGAAGTTGCTGACCGACATCGCCGAGCTTCGCAATCGCAGCCGGTCAGTCAAGCAGCTCAAGGAGCGGGAGGAGAGTGAGAACGCCCTGACCGACCAGCTCAAGGGCCTGTTCGCCCTGGCCGAGGCCTACCCGCAGCTCAAGGCCGACCGGCAGTTCCTGCGCCTGGCCGAGCAGCTCAGCGAGATCGAGGACCAGCTCCAGATGGCCCGGCGCTACTACAACGGGGCGGTGCGTAACTACAACATTCGCGTGGAGAGTTTTCCCTCGAACCTCGTGGCCCGGTTGTTCGGCTTCGGGCGGGCGGAGTTCTTCCAGGTCGAGACCGCCACCGAGCGGGCCGCGCCCAAAGTGGAGGTAAGCTGATGGGAAGAGCAGCGGCGGGGTTGATAGCCGCCTTGCTGGCGGTCTGTCCGGCAGCCGGGGCCGGAGGCGAGCGGATCCTCAGTTTCCACAGCGAAATCACCGTCCGCCCTGATGGCCAGTTGATCGTGACCGAGACGATCAAGGTCCGTGCCGCCCGGGTCAGGATCAAACGCGGCATCTACCGCGACTTCCCGGTGCTGTACCGCGGCCGGGGCTGGCTGGCCTATAAGGTGCCGTTCAAGGTGCTGCGGGTCCTGCGGGACGGCAAGCCCGAGGCCTGGCATACGGAGAAAAAGGGCAAGTACGTCCGCGTGTACATCGGACGGAGGAATGTCTTCCTCCGCCCCGGCGTTTACACCTATAGCCTCACCTACAGGACGGCCAACCTGGTTGGGTCCTTCCAGGGCCACGACGAGTTGTACTGGAACGTTACTGGCGATGAGTGGGAGTTTCCCATCGACCGCGCCTCGGCGACCGTCATCCTGCCGGCCGGGGTGCC
>MVCS01000170.1 GCA_002049885.1 Planctomycetales bacterium 4484_123
CGCGGCCAGGTAGATCATCATCTGAAGCTCGTACCGCCGCCCGCGCGATTCCACCTCCTCCGGGCCGATGCGGTCGGACTTGTAGTCCACCACGTGCCACCCGCCACGGGCGTCCTGGAAGAGCAGGTCGATCTGGCCGGTGAGTTCCATCGCATCGGTGCGCATCACAAATGAAAGCTCGTTCAGTCGCTGCCGCGCCTGCCGCAGCATCCTGCACAGCGGACTCCCGGCGAACCGCCCCAGCATCTGGCGCAACTGCCCAACCACTGCGGCGGGTTCCGCCGGGAGCTCCAGCTCGGCGAAGACCCGGCACACCAGGGCCTCGGCCTGGGCGGGCAGGTCGTCGGCCTCGAGGTCCAACAGCTCCATGCAGCGGTGAAAGACAATCCCAGCCGTCGCAGCGTCCAGGGCGGCCCGGCTGCGTCCGGGCCCCGCAGCGGCCTCCACAGGCACCCGCAGCTCGTGCCGCCAGCGGTACAGCATGGGGCAATGCTCGAAATCGGCCAGGGCCGTCGCACCAATACTGCCCGCCGGTGCCCCGGTCCCCACCAGCGGGCCTACCAGCGGCCCGGGCCGGCGGCTATCGCGCCGCCCGGCCTCAACCAGCCTCGCCGCCACCTCCCGGCCATTGCCGGCCTGGGCGAGCACGAGCTGGCCGATGGGCCTCCGCCGCCGGCTGCGCCGCGCCGGCCGCGGCCTCTTGCGACTGAGCACCGCCGTGAAGCTGCCGTCCGGGCCGTAGCTGATGGTCTCCTGCCCGGCGTCCAGGGCCCTGGTGATCCCCAGCACATCGTCGAGTGCGGCCAAGTGAGAGCTGGACTCGAATCGCCCGCTCTTTTTGCTGCGCACGTCCGCACCCACCAGCACCAGGTAGTCCCGATGGCGGGTGGCGGCGACGTACAGCTTGCGGACGTCCTCTGCGCCAAGTTCGTCTTTCTCCATCTGCAGGGCCAGCTCGTGGGAGACCGGGCTGCCGCCGTCCTCATCTTCCCTTCCGGGCACGCGGGGAGGCTTGCAGGTCAGCCCCCAGTCGTGGCGGAAGAGCACCCCGCCACCCGGGCCGCGGGCACGAGCGTTGAGGTCCGGGATGAACACCACCGGGAACTCCAGCCCCTTGGCCTTGTGGATGGTCATGATGCGGACGACGTCCTCGGCCTCGGCGGCGACGGCGGCCTGCTCGTAGCGCACCTCGGCCATCACCAGCTCGTCGTACCGCCGGACGAAATCCGCCAGCGACAGGTCGCCTGCCAGGTGGGCCGACCTGGCCGCCGCCAGGAGCCGGTACACGTTGCCCAGCTTCCGCCGGCCGCCGAACTGGCTCAGCAGCACCCCCTCGTAGCCGGTCTGCTCCAACAGCCGCTCTATCACACCCGCCGGACCCAGCGCATCCTTCACCCGGTGCAAGCGCGCGATCAACCCGTGCGCGAAGTTCAACTGGCTGCGCTGAGGCTCACTCAGGCGATTCAGCACGGCCGGGGTCGTGAGGGAATGGAAGTACGGCGGCTCGACGGCAGAGGCGATGTGCAGCAGGGCGTTGTCGTCCAGTCCGAACAGGGCGCTGCGCAGGACGCCCATCAGGGCCACGTCGTTGAGGGGATTGTCGATCGCCTGGAGGGCATTGAGGATGTCATAGACCTCCTGCTGTTTGAAGAAGCCCGTGCCGGCCACCACGTAGTAGCGAACGTTGCGCTCGCGCAGGGCGCGCTCGTATTCCAGCGACCGCGTCATACGGGCAAACAGGATGGCCACGTCGCCGGGACGCACCGGCCGCCAGCGCCCGGCCTCGGCGTCGTAGACCAGCTCCTCCCGCCCGATCATCTCCTCGATGCGCTGCGCGGTCAGGTCGGCCTGGGCCACCCCGGCCGATTCGGCATCGGGGGCCTCGGGCTCGGCCAGCAGGACCTCCACGCTGGGCCCCGGCGGCACTTCCCGCCGGGCCGAGGCGATCGGCTCGTACCGCTGCATCAACTGACCAAAGACGTGATTGATGAAGGCCACGCCGGCCTGGTGCATGCGGAAGCACCGCTCCAATGCCAGCCTGTCCCTGCCGAAGCGCTCGCACAAGCGAGCGAACACCTCCGCCCGTGCACCGCGGAAACGATAGATGCTCTGCTTGAGGTCCCCGACGATGAAAACCTTCCCCGGCGGGGGCGTCTCGCCGTCGGCGACCAGTCCCCAAAGCATCTCCAGTTGGTTGGCATCGGTGTCCTGGCCCTCGTCGATGAGCAGTTGCCGCAACTGTCGCCGCAGTGCGTCGCGTACTGCCGGGACCTCCCGCAGCAGCCGGCGGGTGAGGACGATGAGGTCGTCGAAGTCCAGCAGACCCTCCGTGCGCTTGGTGGCCGAGTAAAGCTCCTCAGCCTGGCGGGCCAGCCTGGTCAGCGTCGCCAGATACTCCGCAGCCGCCGTATCCGACTGCCCGAACTCGGCGAACCACGCCGCCAGCGCGCCGAACTGTTCCAGGAAGGCAACGAGTCTTCGCCGGTAAGCAAGCATGGCGCCCTTGCCACCCCAGGCCGCCGCCCTGCCCTTGTTGCCGGGTTTGTCCTTCAGGCAGCCCACGTCCTCGACCGTCACCTCCTCGGCGGGACGGCCGAGCATCTTCCGGATGACGGCGAGCTTCTCCTGGCGGTAGGCGTCCAGCTTGTCGTCCGGCTCGGTACAAGGGTAGGCAGAGAGGTACTCCAGCTCGTCCCGCAACTTCCCATGCGGCCAGGGCCCTCAGTCGGCACAGTCGGACTTGTCGCTGGAGCTCCCGCCAGCGCGCCAATGTGGCCTTCGGGTCGGAGTAGTCCTGGTCCATCCAGTCGATGCGCCGCTCGAGCAGCCCGCGGACCTCGCGGATGACGCGATCCAGGTCGGTTCGGGCCAGCAGCTCCAGCACGTCCGGCTCCTGCCGCTCGACGGCAGCCAGCACGGCTGCCTGGACCGAGGCCTCCAGCATCTGGGCCGCCACCAGCTGATCGGCACAGACGGCGAAGTTCGGGTCCACGCCGGCCTCGATGGCATAGCGGCGCAGCAGCGCGGCACAAAAACTATGGATGGTCGAGACCCGCGCCGCGGGCAGCTCGGTGACCCAATGGGCCAGCCGCTCCCGCTGTCGGGGGTCCTCCAGCCGCGCCAGGCGGTCCAACAGCACCGCACGCACCCGCTGGAGCATCTCCACGGCGGCCTTGTCGGTGAAGGTCAGCGCCACCAGCCCGTCGAAGGGGTCGGCCTCGCCGCCGGGACCGGTCAACAACAAGGTGGCGTAACGGCGGGCCAACACCAACGTCTTGCCGCAGCCGGCGCCGCTGGTCAGGGCCATGCTGGCACCGGCCCGCTCGACGGCCGCTTGCGCCTGGCGCGGCGTCAGTTCCGGCAGGCTACCCATCGGACCCCTCCCCCGCCGAGCCGGCCAGAGTCCCCTTGCGCCGGGCGCGGTGATCGGAATAGTGACAAATCGACCGATACGGACACCACGACGGACAGCCGGCAGACGGCAGGGCGTCGAACCGACCCTCGCGCATCCCCCGGACGTACCGGCCCACACAGTCCATCATCAGGGCGAGCTGTTGGCTGTACTCCTTCGGTGCGTCCCCCCTGGTCTTCAACGGGTCGGCAACCGTGAACAGCCGGTGGCAGTTTTCGCGCAGGTCGTGGTAGGCCCCGCCCACCACGGGCTTGCCGAACATCACCTCCAGGGCCTTGATGTACAAGGCCAACTGCACGTCCAGGCCCTCGAGCATCCTCCCCGGCTGGAGTATGTACCCCGTCTTGTAGTCCACCGCCATCAGTGCCGGACCGTCTTGCCCGGCCAGCTCGTCCACGCGGTCGATCTTCCCGCGCAGGCGGATCTCCTGGCCGCCGGCGTCGATGGTCACCGGCTCGCGAACGCTGGCCGGGTCCGTCCGCTCACCCAGACGGTCCGACAGGCCGAAGCCCAGTTCGAAGTACCTTGGCCGGACGGCACCATCCGTATCGCGTTGGTCCAGCAGGTAGGCCCTGAGCAGGTCATGCCAGTACTGCACCTGCATCTCCCAGAGTTGCGAATGCACCGCAGCGGCAGCCAGCCGCTGCTTCTCGGCCGCCACCGCCTCAGCCAACCCGGCCGTCAGGTCCTCCTCGCTGAGCTCCGCCAGCGGCGGCAGTGAGCCCAGACGCTGCCGCAACGAACTCAACACCCGATACAGCACGGCGTGACAGAACCGCCCCCGATCGGTCGGGGTCATCTGCACCTCCGGCTGGATTAGCGGCTCCAACTTCAGCAGGTACCTGGCGAAGAACAACCAGGGACACCGGGCATAGCTGTTGAGATGGCTGGCGGAGAAGACCCAGTTTCGGGGAAAGGTGCTGGCCAGCCCCTCCAACAACCCCGGGTCGTCCAGCCGGCCATCGAAGGCATCCGGCGGTTCGGCGGCGTTCCGCCGGTGGGCGGCGAAGAGGCCCTGGCAGGCCCTGCAAAGCAGTTCCGGGCAGTGCTCCGCCGTCCAGCCCACCAGGGCAGGGGCGGCGGCCTGGCAGGCCCTGCAAAGCAGTTCCGGGCAGTGCTCCGCCGTCCAGCCCACCAGGGCAGGGGCGGCGGCGCCGAATGCCGCCTGGGTCCGCGGGGAGTCGTCAAAGGCCGCCAACAGGGCCGCGTTGAACACCTCAGCCGGCGAGGCCAGTTCATCGGCGGGCGGGACGAACTGGCGACGTAGCTGACGGTCAGGTGCGATTCGGCCCGCGTGGCCGCCAGATAGAACAGCAGCATCTCGCGGGCCACCAGGTCGCTGCGGCGGTCCAGCACCACGGAGCGCCGGGCCCAGGCGGCGCGGTCCGACTCGTCGATGAAACACCTCTCCTGCCGAAGCTGCGGAAAGGCCTTTTCGTTCAGACCCAGCAGGTAAACCTTCTCGAAACGCAGCGCCCGGGCGTCCAACACGTCCAGGACGGCCACCAGCGACTCACCCCGCGCCGGCGGGACCACGGCCACCTCGGCCGCTCGAGCCACCAGTCCGGCCATCTTCTCCAGGTCCGTCCCGACCGGCACGGCGGCTGCGGCCACCTCCTCCAGCAGCTCGTCGAAGGCCCTCAGCGCCCGCAGGTCGGCTGCCACGATTCGCTCGTCGTCGCACTCGGCCGCGGCCGAGGCGATCCCCAAGGCCCCCACCAGCTCGCGCACGGCACCGGCGTACTCGGCGAGGGTCCGCGCATCGGCGAGCCGGTCCAGCCGACC